>CAZXUP010000321.1:0-2922 GCA_964643815.1 uncultured Vampirovibrionales bacterium | reverse complement strand
AATCCATTGTGCCTTCTACCTAAAGAACTTAGCAGGCTGATAGATTGCCTCTCTGGAGAATGGATTCCCGCTTTCGCGGGAATGACAAATTGTTATCAGGGGATATTCGCCAAATATAAATGCAAATTCGGATATTTGTTGGGAATTCAATAATTTAATGACTGGACAGGTTGTTATCGGATGAAAAACTCAGGTATGCTAAATGCATAATCCCTAAAGAATGATGCCCTCCCTTGTTCAGAAACCTGTTGAGACAGATGCTTAAACGCTCCGTTAGCGCCTTTACCCTAAGCGAATTGTTGATATCCCTGGCTATTTTAGGGGTAATCGCCACGTTTACGATTCCCAAAGTGCTGCAAAGCCAGCAGGATGATCGATTCAATGCTGTTGGCAAAGAAGGCATGGCTTCTCTGGCTGCGGCTTATGAGGCGTATAAAAGGGATCACACTCCCACAGCCGCCACGGAACCCGGAGATTTAACACCGTACTTGAATTATGTGAGAATTGATACCGGCACTCTGATTGATCATATGAATACAGCCGCTTCCATTCACTGTGGCAGCCGTTTCTGCCTGCAACTCCATAATGGCGCCAAAATCTATTTTCCGCCCTTGTCCGGGTTTGGAGGAACCGCAAGTACCAATGCGATGGCTTTTTACCTGGACCCGGATGGTCAATACAGCAATACGACGAATGGTCCTGGCAAAAGCGTCCAAGTCTGGCTCTATTATGGCGGCCGAATTACATCGCGGAGCGGAATAAGCCCGGTTACATTCTATCAAGGAGGCGGCGCTATACCCCCTAACCCAAGCTACGATCCAGACTGGCTTGATTGGAATTAGCGCAGGGAATATCGGCTGCCAGATTGTTATCTAAAAATATACACGTGTGCGAGAATCCACCGGTTGAATGACCTGCCAGACTCGGTTCATAATAATGAATGATTTTTATTGAATGAGGAGATGAGACCGATGTCCCGTAAGATTTTGATGATTATCGCCCCCGATCAGTTCCGGGATGAAGAATTGCTGGTGCCGCGCGCCGCGTTTGAAGCCGAAGGCTGGGCGGTGGATACGGTCAGCACCTGTGCTGGTGAGGCTAGAGGTATGCTGGGTGCGGTTGAGACGGTCAAGCATGATCTGATTTATGCCGCAGCGGAAGCGAAAAAAAGCGCGTATGACGCTGCCGTTGTGGTCGGTGGCATGGGGTCGCCCGAGTTCTTGTGGGACAGCGCGCTGGTTCATAGTATTCTGCAAACGCTGGCTCAGCAGGGGCGGGTGCTGGCGGCCATTTGTCTTTCTGGTGCCGTGTTGGCCAATGCCGGTTTGCTGAAAGGCAAAAAAGCCACCGTGTGGGAAATGCCGGAGTCTCTGGAAGCCATGAAGGCGGGTGGCTGCCAGTATACGGGTGAGCCGGTGACGGTAGACGGCAACATTGTTACCGCCAACGGCCCGGATGCTGCTAAAGACTTTGCCAAGGCCGTGATTGAGCGCGTGAAAGCCCTGACTCCAGCCTAAAAATTAATGCTTCAGTTGCTTCTGTTTAGAATAGAGGCGGTTTTTGCCTGGAAAAAGAATCTCTTCCGTTTGGGAGCAATTTTTGGGCTTCACCGTCGTTATATACATCAGTTCATGTTTTAGGTTGTGGATTTAGAACGAGGAGTTATACGGATGGTGATTTCATTGCAAGAGCTGCGCAAACAACATCAAGAAGAGACCCGGCAGCAACAAGTGGACAAGCCCGGTCGCTTTCCCTGGCAGGAAGATAAGCCGGAAGGCAAGCAGGGTGTCCTCAAATTTGCCCGCTATCTGGCGTCTAACTAGCCTTTACTGAAAATTGAGGCGCAGGAACTTGCGTTTGCCCACCTGGAGCACGATGGATGCTCCGGTATCAAAGCTGCATTGCGCGTCTACGTCCGATACCTTCTCGCCGTCCAGCTTGACGCCGCCGCCCTGAATCAAGCGCCGGGCCTCGTTGCGGCTAGGGGCCAGCGCATGCTCCACCATCAGGTTGGTGACGACATGCATACTGCCAGCGGGCAGCGCTACTTCCGGGATGTCATCGGGAATTTCGCGCTTCTGAAACTGCGTGATGAACGCCTGTTCCGCCCGATCGGCGTCTTCCTGCGAATAATATTGGGCGATTAAAAATTTTGCCAGGTGAATCTTGACGTCCCGCGGATTCAACTCGCCACGCGCCATTTGCTGGGCTTGTTCTTCAACCTGCGCTTCGCTCAGCGGGCTCAGCAGCAGTTCGTACCGGGTCAGCATCGTATCCGGGATCGACATCATCTTGCCGAACATCTCTTCCGGCGCGTCGGTGAGGTTGATGCAGTGCTCGGGGTACGACTTCGACATTTTGATCTTGCCGTCGGTGCCTTCTAAAAGCGGCATCAGCAGCACCATTTGCGGGTCGCGTTCGCGTCCGTAAGCGCCTTGCAACTCGCGGCCCATCAGGTTGTTAAAGCGCTGATCCGTGCCGCCCAGTTCAATATCGGCGTCAATCTTCACCGAATCATAGCCCTGCATCAGCGGGTAAAACAGTTCGTGCAGCGAGATCGGCTTGTTCTCTTTTAAGCGGGTATCAAAGTCTTCGCGCGCCAAAATCTGCGCGGCGGTGACCTTGGCAGCCAGTTTCAAAAAGTCGCCCAGCGTCATGCCGCTCAGCCATTCGCTGTTACGCACCACCTGCGCCTTGCGCACGTCAATCACTTTCCCGGCCTGCTCTAAATAAGTCTGCGCATTTGCCTGCACTTCTTCATCGGTGAGTGGTGGTCGGGTCACGCTGCGGCCGGAAGGATCGCCGATCATCGCGGTGGCATCCCCGATAATCAGGATGGCCTGATGGCCCAAATCCTGAAAGGCGCGCAGCTTGCGCAACACCACGGTATGTCCCAGGTGGAGGTCAGGACGGGTGGGGTCC
>CAZXUP010000320.1:0-2922 GCA_964643815.1 uncultured Vampirovibrionales bacterium | reverse complement strand
GCCTTCACGGAGGCTTGCCAAAGCCGGGCAAACCGTGCTAAACAAATCGTATGTTTGAAGTTATGGTTGAACGGCATTTTGCGGCGGCGCACCATCTGCTCCATTACCGCGGCAAGTGTGAAAATCCCCACGGTCACAACTACGTGGTGCAGGTTTGGGCCCGAAAAGAAGGGCTGGATAAGGCGAACATTGCCTTTGATTTTACCGTGTTGAAAGGCGAGTTGAAGCAGGTTGTCAACGATCTGGACCATACCGACCTGAATGAAAACCCGGAATTGCAGGGCGAAAGCCCCAGCGCAGAGTATATTGCCCGGTATATCTATAAGCGGATTCAGCGCAATGTGCCGGAAATCACGAAGGTGTGCGTGTTTGAAACACCCACGCAGTGCGCTTGTTATTATGAATAAATGTCACTTTATGAGAGACAAGCAGACGGCCTAATCGGTTGGGAGCCAGCTTAAGAGGCTTCCTGGAGTTGCTGGTTCATCCACTTTTCCGGGGCCACCACGTCGGCATGGCTCCAGAAATTCTCCAATTGGTAAAACTGGCGTTCATTGCGGTGCATCACATGCACAATGACATCACCGTAGTCCAGCAAGCACCATTTGTAGCTCTGATCGTGCTCGGCGCCCAAACGCTCCTGTCCCCGGTTTTTAAACGCTTTCTCGATTTCGTCGGCAATGGTCCGGATTTGGGCCGGGCTTTCACCGGAACAGATAACAAAGTAATCCGCCAGATAAGAAACTTTTCCCGTATCCAGCACCAGCGTGTCCGAGGCTTTTTTGGCTTCCGCCAGGTTGGCTGCAAGAGCGGCCAGGTCAAATGCGCTGGTGTTTTCTTGCTGAGATTGGGTCAAAGTGTTCCTCCTCTTGTTGGGTTGCTGCTACAAGTGCCCTTCGGCACGCAAAGTCTCTACAAAATGGTTGCGGGCCGCAATGGTCCGTGGATGAATCAATTGATGCTTGCTCATCAAAAACTCAATGGTGGAATCGAGGATATAGAGCATCGTCAAATCCACACTCCAGAGGTTTTTGAAGTCTAAAGACGCCGTGACCCGCTGAATATACAGCGGGTTTCGGGTATTGCCTTCTATTTTATCGGCAATATACACAATTTTTTCAACCGTGCTCATATCGCCCCGCCCCGTGGTATGGAAGCGAATGGCGTTTAAAACATCCTCGTCATGCAGACTGAAGGCTTCTCTCACCAGCTCGGCCCCGACAAACGGGTGTAGCGTTTGGGGTGTTCGGCGGTCCATCTCATCGGTCTGCAGGTGAAAGCGATGATCGCAGGCCTCCAACAGATCCGAAGGACTCATCAGCTTGGCGGCATCGTGCAGCAACCCCGCAACCGCGGCGCGTTCCCGCTCGTCCTGCGACAAACGGAACTTCTCAGCCAGCTCGACCGCTTTCTCATGGGCCCCCAAAGAGTGCTCAAACCGTTCAGGCGATAATTGGCCCCTTAACCAGCCCTTGGCTGCCTCCAGATCCAGAATGCTTGTGGTTTGAATCAAAACGGTCCTTTATGCTTGGCAAACACTTTCACTTTTGTATTATAACCTCTCTGTCTCAAGATTGCCATCCTCTGGATGGATAAACCCTGTGACAGGGCCGAATTTGGCAGTTTTCTCACGGTGAGGCAAAGGAGGAGGGCAGCGCGTCCCCGGAATAGCTGACTATCTCGTTCACACGCTCGACTTTGCGGCAGACCCCGGTTTTGGCTTCGATTGTGAAGCGCACGGCGTTCACCTGCAACACCTCATCGGGTCCTACATCCAGACGAGCCGGCATCTGTGAGCGAAGCCGCTGCATCGAGCCACTCGGTTCCATCCCGATCACACTGTTATAAGAACCGTTGAACCCGGCATCCGTGATATAACCCATCCGGTTGTTTAAAATGCGTGAATCGGCGGTCTGCACGTGGGTGTGGGTGCCTACCATCGCGCTGACCCCCAGCGTCGAGGCATGCCAAGCCAGTGCAACCTTTTCAGCGGTGGCCTCCGCATGAAAATCCAGAAACAAAATGGGTGTGACTGCCAGCATTTCGTACACCAGATCGTCCAGATGCTCCCAGGGAGAGTTGTAATTGCCCATAAAGACCTGGCCAATCAGGTTGATAACACCAATAGAGCAGCCACCTACCTCAAAAATCCGTGCACCACTGCCGGGAGAACCGATGGAGAAGTTCTGGGGCCGTAGCAGTTTGGCCTCATCAATAAAGTTGAATACTTCTTTCTGGTCCCAGATATGGTTACCGCTGGTGAAAATATCGACGCCCGCTTCCCGCATTTCTTCATAGTGCTTGCGAAGCATCCCAAAGCCGTGCGAAATATTCTCGCCGTTGGCAATGACCACATCCGGCTGGTTAGACAGGTTGGCTAAATAGGTTTTGACGGCTATTCGACCCGGTTTTCCGACGAGGTCGCCGAAGAACAGGAGGTCGATGGTGGATTTATCGGTCATCAGGGTCTCAGCGGTTGTGGAGGGGATTTTAAAACTTGCTCATTGTACTCGATTTCCAAGGCGCTTCACAAGTTTAACAGCAACTTGAAAAAGCCAACAGCCCGTCTACTGCTAAAACGGGCTGTTGAAAAGCAAAGGGAAAGAAATAAAGAAACAAAGGGAAAATTTAGGTTATTGGCGGTTATTCACCAGCTTCTTCCGGTGGCAAGCTATTCGGGGTTGGCCGAGCGGCGGCGGCAGCGGCGCTGCGCAATGCGGCAATCTTGGTGCGTACCTCCAGCTCGATCTTTTTCATCAACTCCGGGTTGTCTTTCAGAAAATCGCGCGCTTTTTCGCGGCCCTGACCGATTTTTTCATCCGCGTAGCTGTACCAGGTGCCGGATTTTTTGACGATCTCCAGATCGGTGGCGACATCCAATACGCACCCTTCGGACGAGATGCCTTCGCCAAAGAGAATATC
>CAZXUP010000319.1:2664-2924 GCA_964643815.1 uncultured Vampirovibrionales bacterium | reverse complement strand
AAAAGAATTTCAGGTGATGCAGCTGCATCCGGGTTTCGGGTACAAAATTATCGTGGAAGACCTGAAACTACCCGAGCAGATTGCCCGGCCCGCGCTGGAACACCAGGAAATGTACGGCGGCGGCGGTTACCCGCAAGGCTTGAAGGGTGATGAGATTCATCCGTACTCGCATGTCGTTAAAATTGCGGATGTGTATGATGCGCTGTCCTCCAAGCGTCCTTACAAAGAGTCGATTCCCAGTGCCAAGGCGATTAAGATTA
>CAZXUP010000319.1:1943-2654 GCA_964643815.1 uncultured Vampirovibrionales bacterium | reverse complement strand
TGTTGTCGGAAGGGGATAAGAGTTTCCATCCCGAGTTCTTCAATTACTTCCTGGAATTGAGCAATTACCACGATTTCAGCCGGGAAAGCTTCCCCACCCGCGTTGAATTAGCCTCTTAATAGAGTTGCCTCTCTCTGTCATCGTCATTCCAGCGAAAGCGGCCAGCAAGCTCGCTTTAGTTAGGGATGGCAGTTACTCCTGGCAATGGATTTCCGCTTTCGCGGGAATGACAGAATCGTTTCGCCCAAGTGTTGATTGGTGTTATGTTTTCTGGATGAAGATGCGCTGAATGCCCGTATCATCGCTGATAATTTCCAGCACGGTGTGGCCTTCTTGCGCAATGCTTTGCGGGATATTAATCGCAGACTGGCTGTCGGCTAAAATCCAGACTTCCAGCACATCGCCCACCGCCAGCTTTTCCAGCGCCAGCTTGGTTTTGACGAAATTCAGCGGACACTTGGCGGTGCGCAAATCCAGCGTTTGCTGGGGTGTTGGCGTAGAAGTCATGCGGGCTGATCCTGGCAAAAGCATTGTTGCAGCGCAATCTTCGGGCATGTTTTGGCTTTTTCGGCCATGTTGTCCCACGGGGTTTTGAAGCATTCGCGGGCGTACACGTAGTCTTTGGCGAAGTTGGCCAGTTCGGCGTCTCCGATGCCTTGTTCAGCCGCCAGACAGGTCAGGCAGTACATCTCATCCACGTAATCCAGTGCC
>CAZXUP010000319.1:0-1933 GCA_964643815.1 uncultured Vampirovibrionales bacterium | reverse complement strand
ATAATTTGCACGCGCTCGCAAAACAGCGTCCCGCAGCGGTCGCAGGTGTAATCAAAAAAGGAGGGATTCGCTTCGCTCATAAGTCTCATTATACTTGGGGGCCGTTCCTTCCCCCAAGCCCCCTCCCTGGAAAATGAACTGCTTCTTGCATACAATACTCCCATCTCATGCGTACCTACCTCAAAGGAACTCCAACCATGACCCCCGAACTGCAAGCCCGGCTCTCTGGCCGTAAACTGGCTTTTATCAGCGTCTTCGACAAACAGAACCTGGAGCCGTTGGCTCGGACCTTGACCGAAAAATACAACTACGTCCTGCTTTCGACCGGCGGTACTAAAAAATACCTGAGCGAGCGCAATATTCCGGTGATTGAAAGCTCTGAAATCACGGGGTTTGACGAACTGTTGGGTGGTCGGGTGAAAAGCCTGCATCCGGAGATTTTTGCGGGCATTCTGGCTGAAGCGCAGGATCAAGGTAGTGTCCCGTTTGTGGTGGATACCGTGGTGGTGAACCTGTATCCGTTCGAAGCCGAGCGGGATCGCCTGCTGCGGGGCGAAGCGGATGGCGATGGGCCGGAGCACCTGTTGCATTTTATCGATATTGGCGGTTCCGCGTTGCTGCGGGCGGCGGCCAAGAATTATCCGCAAGTCAATGTGCTGGGCAGTTCAGCGCAGTACGAGGCATTTCTGGCCGAGCTTGAAAAGGGCGGCGGTCAGACCAGTCTGGGGTATCGTAAGCGCCTGGCGGTGCAGGCATTTGCCCAAACGGCGTATTACGATGGCCTGATCCAGCGTGAATTGTCAGGCCAGTTGACGCAACAGCCGCTTGAGCTGCCGGAGGCGATGACGGTGCCGCTCTCCAAGGTGACCGATTTGCGTTACGGCGAGAACCCCCACCAGGTGGCGGCGTTGTATGGCGTGGCGAGCCGGTCGGTCGATTTTGAAGCGCTGCATGGCAAAGAACTGTCGTACAACAACATCCTCGATATGCAGGCCGCGTGGAATATCGCCACCGAGTTTACCGAGCAGGCGGCGTGCGTGATTGTGAAGCACAACAACCCGTGTGGCGTCGCAACATCCACGGTGTCGCAGCACGATGCCTTCCAGCGGGCGCTGGATACCGACCCGCTGAGCGCCTTTGGCGGCGTGGTGGCGTTTAACCAGGCCTTGACCCGAAAAACAGCCGAGCACCTGAAAGATATTTTTCTGGAAGTGATTGTGGCGCCGGATTTTGAACCCGAAGCGTTTGATGTGTTGTCGGGCAAAAAGAATTTGCGCCTGGTAAAACGCGCGCTGCCCGAGACGCAACCGGGTCAGTTGGAGTTTAAGCAGGTGGCGAATGACTTGTTTCTGCTGCAAGGCGTTGATACAGTCAAGCAGGCCAAGACCGATCAGTTGCTGAAAGTGGTGACCGAGAAAAAGCCGTCGGACACGCAGTTGGAAGACATGGTGTTTGCCTGGAAAATCGTGAAGCATGTTAAATCCAACGCCATTGTGCTGGCCAAGGACGGCAAAACCGTGGGCATTGGCGGCGGGCAGACCAGCCGGATTGGAGCGCTGGAAAACGCGCTGAAGCTGGCGTGCGATGAAGCCAAAGATGCGGTGCTGGCCTCCGATGGGTTTTTGCCGCATGAGGATAATATTTACGCGGCGGCCCAGGCGCGGGTGGGCGCAATTATCCAGCCCGGCGGTAGCGTGAAAGATCCGGCCGTGATTGAGCTGGCGAATAAATACGATATCGCCATGATCACCACCGGCATCCGCGAGTTCAGACACTAAAATCGAAAGCGGTAAGCGAGTTTAGTCTCGATGTTGCCACCAGCCAGCATTGGGCCACGATTTGGCGATGGACACGCCCATATCCAAAAATTCTTTCAATGAGGTGACCGGGGTACACTTTGGGCTGCATGAGAAAGTAGAGTTATTGGGATCAT
>CAZXUP010000318.1:0-2934 GCA_964643815.1 uncultured Vampirovibrionales bacterium | reverse complement strand
CTTGGCCTGTTCGCGCAGCACCGGGACACTCCAGCGACCGTTCACCATCATGGCGATTTTCTGCTGCAGAAATAACTGGCTCATGCTGGCGCCGCCGCTTTCCGCTTTTTTGGGTGCGACATGCCATTTGTTGCGCAAGTCGCTGTAAAACTGCAAGCCTTTGATGGCGTTGGGTTGATCCAGTGCAAATTCACGGCGATCCGCGCTGAAGATATCGCCACCCGCGCTCCACACAAAAGGCAGCCAAAACAACGGTGGGTCGGCATAGAACGAAAGGCCGAAGTGATCCGGGTCGCCGTCGTTGTTTTCATCCTCGGTCAGCGCGCTGGCGGTTTCAATCAGTTGCTGCCAGGTCCATCCGGCCTTGGGTTCCGGTATACCGGCTTTGCGAAACCAGTCTTTGTTGTAGAAAATCACCAGGTTGGACACATCGCGTGGCAGCGCGCCTAAAATCGTTGTGCCAGTATTGGTTTGCCAGGTAAACGCCTGGAGTGAGGGCGCGTAAAAATCGTCTGCCTTCAGGTCGTTTGCTTGCTTGAGATAAGGCTGCAAATCCAGAAACACGCCGTTAGACGCATAAATGGGAAAGCTGATGCTGTTGGTGAAAATCACGTCCGGCGTCATATCACCGGCAATTAAAATGTGCAGTTTTTGATAGTAGTTTTCCGGGATGTGGAGTAGATCCACGTGCAATGTGGGGTATGTGGTTTCAAAGTCCTGGAGGAGCGCTTTGAGCACCGTCATTTCCTGTGCGCTGCCCCAGGTGGAAAGCTGGATGGTGGTGCGATCGTCTGTTTTTTGCGTGCAATCGGTTAAAAACAGACTCAGGAAGACGCTGACACAGAGCGAGATCCAGCCAAAAGGATATCGGAAGGATTTAAATTTTTGTAAACTTTCCACCGTGCCGATCCGTTCCTGATCAATTCGGGTCATGAGCGCTTTTTATTAGTATAGTCGTTCCTCGTCTGAGTGATACAGTCTGCGTTATTGAACGGAATGGAAATGGAAGCAACAATGGACCTGAACCCCCGATTGGCAAAGCGTTTGGAAGCCTACGAACCAGAGCGTCTGAAGGCGATTTTAATGTGGTTTAATGCGGATCGGCAAAGCTTTCAGAGCCAATCCGAACGACTGACCGTGATTCTGGATGAGATGCAGCAACTGACGGTGGATAGCTGCTACGAGTTGGCAGGACAGTTGGACTTGGACGACCTGGTGCAGGTGAGCATTCTCAACGAGTTTGGCCCCCGGTTTGAAGAAAAGCCTGCGTTTGTCTGGCTCAGCCGTTCCGTCTCCCAGCGCTTGAGCTAATCTGAATCCGCCTACCTGGCAGGCACCTTAAAGCGCAGCTTGGCCCGCCAGAAGCCGTCGGTCAGCAGCCGTCGAAATTCGTTAGAGGCCTGATCGTAGGCATTGCGAAACAGCGGCGAGACTTTGTAGCCGTACTGAAAATAATCTTCCTGCAGCAGGGTAATGGCCCGGTCCAGGCGGGTATTATCCCGCAGAACGCGGATCAGGCCGGTATCCACACATTGACGGAAGAGCCGGATCAGCGCGTTTTTGTGGGCCAGACGGTGCAGTTTCAGCACTTCCAGCAAGGGCCACTCGGGATTGCCCAAATCGATTTCCAATGCCTGAAAGAGCGGTTCTTTCAAATGCTCGAAGATTTCCGGACGAACCAGAATGGTGTTCAGTAGGGAACTGGCATTTTGAGTGCGTTGGGAGTGCGTGAGCTGGTAGTGCACCACCGGGCTCAAAAACGTCTCAAAGCTGGAGAGCGGCAGTTCGTCTGATTCCAGCATCATTTCCAGCATTTGGTGCCGGTAACGGGAGGTCTTTTCGGCCTCTTCAAAGATGAGTCGGCCATTTTGATAGAGTTTCCAAGTGGCCTTTTCCTGCCACGAATCGGTTTCCCAGATCAGCAGATACAGGTTTTGCTGATGGCTATCCCAGCCAGCGGTCCATTGACGGGCCTTGTTGGCAAACAACATGCCCAGCGGGTCGTCATATTCGGATGACAGGCGGGACCAGTTGCTCTGCAACAGCGCCTCCAACAAGGCTTCGGCCTTTTCCGAATCCAGCAACATCCGGCTGGATGCTGCGGTGATGCTGTGCTGAAGTGAGGGAGATGCAATCATGGTTGAAAGTATAAAAAGTTCCACGGTAAAAGCAAATTCGCCGCAAGGGCATGCTCAAGCATCTAAAACCCCCGCAACCGATTTTGTTGCGTCCGGCGTTTTTTCAGAGGAGGGTCAGATTTTCTCAATAATCGTGGCGATGCCCTGCCCGACGCCGATGCACATAGTGGCCAAACCATAACGGGCGTTGGGTCGGCGGTGCATTTCGTAAAGCAGCGTGGTTAAAATCCGGCTGCCAGAAGACCCCAGCGGGTGCCCCAGCGCAATGCCACCGCCGTTGACGTTGACTTTGTCCATATCCAGTTTCAGTTCACGGCTGCAAGCCAGCACCTGGGCGGCAAAGGCCTCGTTGAGTTCAACCAGATCAAGCTTGTCTAGGGTCAACCCGGCACGTTTCAATGCCTTCTGGCTGGCTGGAATCGGGCCTAGCCCCATGCAGGCCGGATCAACACCCGCCACGGCGGTTGAGACAATCCGGGCCAGGGGCTTAAAGCCCAGTGCTTTGGCCCGTTCTTCAGACATCAACAGCAGCATGCTGGCCCCATCATTGATGCCGGAGCTGTTGCCTGCCGTCACGGAGCCGTCTTTCTTGAAGGCAGGCTTCAAGCTGGCCAATTTGTCCAGCGTGGTATCGGGCCGGGGGTGTTCATCCTGGCTGTAAACCGTGGTGTTTCCTTTTTTATCCGCAATGGATACAGGGCACATCTCGTCGTCAAAGCGGCCTTCGGCCATGGCCTTGCCGGTACGCTGTTGGCTTTGCAGGGCATAGGCATCCTGATCGGCCCTGGAAATCTTG
>CAZXUP010000317.1:2643-2958 GCA_964643815.1 uncultured Vampirovibrionales bacterium | reverse complement strand
GAGGCAGCTCGGTCGCCGACGCCGAAAAAATCAAAAATGTCGCCCGCATCATCGTGGACACCCACGAAAAGGGCTACCGGACCGTGGCCGTTATTTCGGCGATGGGTGACTCCACCGACGATTTGGTGACGCTGGCCAACCAGGTATGCGCCAATCCCGGTGGGCGCGAATACGACGCCTTGCTGGCCACGGGCGAAATGGTATCGGTGGCGGCAATGGCAATGGCGATCAACGCGATGGGTTACCAAGCGGTCAGCATGAACGGCATGCAGGCGGGCGTCAAAACCGAAGACTTGTACAACCGCGCCCGCATTC
>CAZXUP010000317.1:0-2633 GCA_964643815.1 uncultured Vampirovibrionales bacterium | reverse complement strand
GGGTTTCAGGGTTCCAACAACAAAGGCGAGTTTGTCACCTTGGGCCGCGGCGGCTCGGATACCTCCGCCGTTGCCTTGGCTGGCGCGCTCAACGCCGAACGCTGCGACATCTATACGGATGTGCGTGGCGTGTTCTCCACCGATCCGCGCGTCGTGCCGGAAGCGGTGAAAATCGACAAAATTTCTTACATTGAAATGATGGAGCTTGCCCGTGTGGGCGCGCAGGTGCTTCACCCGCGTGCGGTGGAATTGGCCCGTCAGGGTGATATTCGCCTTTGCAAGCGCAGTACGTTTGACCTTGAGGATTCTGGAACCATGATGATTGGAGAAGTCACCGCCGACCGTAGCAACGCTGTCACCGGCATTGCCTGCGACAACAGCCAGGCCCGCTTTGCGGTCGTCGGCTGCCCGGATCGTCCCGGTGTTGCCGCCGAACTATTCGGTTCGCTCGCCAGCGAAAACATCAGCGTCGATATGATTATTCAGTCTCTGGGCAAAAAAGAGGGCACCAACGACATTGCGTTTACCATTGGCAGCACTGATGCGTTTGATGCCGTCCGCGTGCTGGACGCCGTGCGCGAGAAAATCGGCGCGGAATCGATTACCCGAGACGATGAAATCGCCAAGGTCAGCATCGTCGGCGCCGGAATGATCGACCAGCCGGGGATTGCCGCCGATATGTTTGACGCGCTGGCTGAAGCCGGGGTCAACATCAAGATGATTTCGACCTCTGAAATCAAGATTAGCTGCCTCGTGGATAAAACCCAGGGCCACGAGGCTGTTCGAGCCATCCACCGCCGGTTCTTTCCCCAGGCCCACACCGCCGAAGATGTGCTGGTCAACGAGAAAGTCGGCTATTAAGGCTTTATATTTCGCAATCTTCTAGCACCCGTTTTTCTTGAGGAACGTTAGAGTAGGTGTTCCTTGTCTGAAGAAAAAGAAAGAGAGTTTCATGCCCTCCCTGACAACGTCTGCTCCTCGATTTGCCGGTTTGCATATTGTTGGCTCCCTGGCAAGCAATTCAGTCGATTTGATCCTGACCGCCGAACCGGATGCTCCGCGCGGCGAGGTTACGATGAACGGAAAATTCTGGGGACACAGCAAGAAGGTTCAGGAACTCTCCGAAGCGCTGGCCCAGGGACGAATCTTAGCGCCACCCAAAACACACCTGTACGAGATTGTGGAAGAAGTGGCGGAGATGCCCCAATACAAAGCAGCCGCATCAAAAATTGGCTTAATTACCGGCGATTTTTTTATTCCTCATAGAAACAGCCTGGTTGCAACCGTAACAGGCGGTGATTGTGAAATGAACAGCGATACTCTGATTTTCACCAGGAAGTTACCCTCCCGAAATATTCCCATCAACGCCAAACCCTCAACCGCAGAAACGAGCAATCCATTTGCAACCAAGAAAAAAGTCGGTTCGGATGACTGGAACTAAATCAGGTATTTCCATGAAAAAAACCGGCCTGTAAAAGCTGGTTTTTTTAGATTGATTTCGGGTGGCTGGCTAGAGCTAGCTGCGACCACCAAGGCCCAGGCGAACCAAGGCGCGTGACAGCGAGTGTTGGGCGCGCAGCGTATCCACTTCCTCGCCGACTTGCCGCAAACGGGCTTCGGCGCGTTCCTTGGCCTGCTGGGCACGGGCAGTATCCACTTCATCGCCCAGTTCAGCCGCATCCGACAGGACCAGCACTTCTTTGCCGTCCGTCTTCAGCATGCCGCCCATCACGGCCAAGGGCTGTTTTTTGCCCTCTTTCACGTAATTCATCACACCGATATCCAGCGGTGCAATCAACGGAATGTGACGGGGCAGGATACCGACTTCGCCATCGACGGTCTTGCCGTAAACGGCTTCAACGTCCGCTTCCAGCACCACACGCTCGGGCGTTACGATTTTCAGTTTCATCGCTCCACCTTTCTGATGAGGTCTTATGACGCTTTCATTTTTTCGGCTTTTTCGCGGGCTTCCTCGATGGTGCCGACCATATAGAACGCCTGCTCAGGCAGATCATCGTGCTGACCGTCAAGAATCTCTTTGAAGCCGCGAATGGTGTCTTCCAGCTTGACGTACTTGCCCGGGGTGCCGGTGAACGTCTCAGCCACAAAGAACGGCTGGCTTAAGAAACGCTGGATTTTGCGGGCGCGGGAAACGGTTTGCTTGTCGTCATCGCTCAATTCATCCATCCCCAGAATGGCGATGATGTCCTGCAATTCTTTGTAGCGTTGCAGGGTGGCCTGCACGCCACGAGCCACGTTGTAGTGCTCTTCGCCCAGGATGTTGGGATCGAGCGCACGGCTGGTGGAAGACAACGGATCGACAGCCGGGTAGATGCCCAACTCGGCAATCTGACGCGACAGTACAGTGGTGGCATCCAAGTGACCAAACGTGGTGGCCGGAGCCGGATCGGTCAAGTCGTCAGCCGGTACGTAAACCGCCTGGATGGAGGTAATCGAACCGTCTTTGGTGGAGGTAATCCGTTCCTGCAATTCGCCCATCTCGGTCGCGAGCGTCGGCTGGTAGCCTACGGCGCTCGGCATCCGGCCCAACAGCGCGGATACTTCGGAACCGGCCTGGGTGAAGCGGAAGATGTTATCAACAAACAGCAACACGTCCTGCTTGGAGACATCGC
>CAZXUP010000316.1:0-2969 GCA_964643815.1 uncultured Vampirovibrionales bacterium | reverse complement strand
CCGGTGGCGGCCGGATTCTAACTTAATCCCTGGTATCGCAACGAGGGGCACGCCAGGCTGGCGTGTATCAAGGACAGCGCATGCAGGCTTCGTGCTCGACGCACTGGAGCAGGCCCTCCATGATCGGCGGCCCGCTCATCGCGGCGGCTTGGTCCATCACTTCGAAAGGGGACTCAATACGTCTCGATAAAGTATACGGAGCACCTGGGCGGAGGCGGCGTTGAGCCTTCGGTCGGCAGCGCCGTTCGAAGCCGTCGAGTTCGCGACGCTGGAACGGGTGGACTGGTTCAACAACCGGCAACTCCTAGAGCCCATCGGCAACATCCCGTCGGCCGAAGCCGAGGAACGTTACTACACCATGCTGGCACAACCAGCCATGGCGGCGTAACTCAAACCAAATGGCCTCCGACGAACCCGGGCGGTTCATAGCGCGCAGAAAGCTGAGCGTGATGCTGACCTAGTCTGGCGTTGTCAGCCATATAGCGCGTCAACTGCATTGAGCGCGGAACACCTAGGGGGAAACGGATGCGCTCGTCGTGTCAACGAACTAGATGCTGATCATGCAGCAGCAATGTGGCTTCAATCGAGCAACGCGGACGCCTTAATAACTATGATTGCCCTCCACGAGCCCGAGTTCGAACGGCTTTTCGGCCGTATCATCGCTTACCTACGCGCTCGCTGTGCTCCGAACGCTATCTGCGGCTCCAGTTAGCGCTAACAGACACGCAACCTGCTTTATCAGTAAACGCGTCCCATATTAGCGTTCAACTAAGAGTCGCATGCGTCGCAGCATCGGCTGTTCGCACGCGAATGGATCTGGATTTGTGTCCCAGCTGAACCGCTCACCAAGTATTCGTTTTTCCAGCATCAATCGATACGGCTGCTGGTTCGGTTTGATGCCAGCCGCCGCAAGCAATAGCGCACCCGCCGATGGACTATATCGCAAAAGCGGGCATTTCTCAGCTGCAATTATCGCTTCGGCCACGGCACCCAAAGCCCAGGCCTGACCTTCGGTCTGAGCTTGCGCGGCGGAGAGCGAAAGCCAAACACCCAAGCCAAAAGCAACAAATACCCTACGCCACAAAGTCAGCCTCAATGTTAGCGAACGCAATAGGCATTAGCGTTCGGCAGCGATACTCTTGCGACCGGCCACCCAGCCCGACATCACCGAATTGAAACTGACTGGGTCAGTCTAATATCTCAGGACCTAGTTAACTGCGAGCGCCCTCGTCGCATAAGGCATATTATCAGATGCAGATGTCAGAGGCTACAAAAGCTCTTTGCCCCGCTGCGGAATGCGCTGGAGCAGCATGACGCTGAAGGTGATTGAGTTTTTATCTACAGAGCGCTGCGCGCCGGGACAAACCACGAAACGTCGATACTTGACCAACCACGGGCGCTACAAACGACTGGAAACCGCCTGGAGGGGATTAGAACCGCATGTTGGCACCCGCGATAAGGTACCTGCCGGTTCAGGGAAATTATCCGGTACGATCGAGGGTGAAGCAAATGGTTGGGTCCGACCTGTGATGACGCAGCCGTGGTCGTCAATTTCGGGCGCCCGCCAAGCCATAAAAAGCAAAGCCAGGAAGCTCAGCACGAAAATCACTGCGATGAGCGCAAAGACCGATGCCATGTGCCGCTCCCTCCGTTCACAGAGGGGTGAGGGTGCACTGCAGAGCATTGCAGATTCGTTAACAACGGGTCACCGCAGAGGAGCGCAATTCCCAACTAATATCGTGGGCGCCGTGCAATGCGGGAACCGTCTCCTCTTCTGGATTTCGTTGGATGTCCGCAAAAATAGGGATCCACATTTGACTGTATTTTATGAACGATTATTCAGTTTCCGTCATCTGCGGCTTTTAGCTTTCGTTGAGAATTGGTATGCAATCGGGACAAAGAACTGTTTTCTGTCAAAGTGAACCGAATTTGAATGAGCCGCCAACATGCCTATGTTGGTCAGGACAGGTCGGAGCAGAGAGTCTGAAAATATGGTGCCGCAGATTTTTTGCGTAACGACTATCGTGCTTGGCACAGTAAGCCTTTATTTCATGATCCCAGTGATTTGAATTTCGGGTGTTACCGTTTGTCCTGTCACAACGTCTCTTGCGCGCCGGGGCGCTTATTTCACTCGCAATTATTGTTGGGATGTCGATCATTCCCGGGGACAGCCGACCAACCGTGGAAATTGCGGGCTTTTTGATCGGCGCGCTTGGAGTGATTGAGCACATCGTTGGATACGCAGTTTGCGGATGCCTGTTCTCACTCGGATTCACCTATTGGCGGGCCAGCCTGATTTTTCTGGCGCTGGCGGCGTTAGCTTTCGGCCTTGAGATTGCACAGATGTTCGTGCCAGCGCGGACGCCGAAAGTCTCGGACGCGGTTTTGAGCGCAGCAGGGGCCGCATTTGGCATCTGCCTGGCGCTCTGGTTGAGAAGCTATTGGGCGAAACACGCAGTTGAATAAGCCAATGCGGCTTCACATCGAAGTTAGAAAGGATGTTCTCAATGGTCTCCATGTGCCTCGGTATGATCCCGCTCTACTGGCCGACGTCACAGGAGCCTGACCACAACCGTCGCTGCGGACAGGGCTGACTGGCCTGCACCCGGTTTCGTTGACACGCACTTAAGCAAATCCGGCCAGCTTTTCGAACTCCATAGGGCTTAGATATCCATTCGTCGAATGCCGGCGTTTCAGATTGTAGAAGCGTTCGACGTAGTCGAACACATCGGCCTTCGCTTCGTCTCGGGTTCGGTACATTTTGCGCGCTGTGCGCTCGGTCTTCAGCGACGAGAAGAAGCTCTCCATCGCCGCGTTGTCCCAGACGTTGCCTGATCTGCTCATCGAACAGACGACGCCATGATCCGCCATCAGCTGCTGGAACACCGAGCGCCTCGCACATCCTGTCCACGGCCCAGATCCCCCGGTGCTTCGCAATGAAGGAGAACTTCACAGTGATTCCTTCGCGA
>CAZXUP010000315.1:0-2972 GCA_964643815.1 uncultured Vampirovibrionales bacterium | reverse complement strand
TTTTGAGCCTATCATCACCGAATCGGCCCACACGCTGGGCAACCTCGACTGGCAGCGGCTGCTGGATATCTGCCGCAAGCGGGGCTATCCCTATGTGATGGAAGCTCCCGGCAGTCTGGCGTCTCCCCTTCGGCATGGTCAGGGTGAAGCGCAAAACGAAGTGGTGGATGCCGTCGATTTGGCCCAGATGCTGGAAATTCCACTCCTGATAGTGACCCCGAAGCAGCCGGATCCGATTGCGGCGCTTGCGCCGGTGTTTGCCTATCTCTGGGTTCGGGATGCCCAGGCGGCGGGTTGGATTTCGGTGGAGACGGCGCCCACCCAGGCACCGATTTCAAATTGGGATATGGATCTGTTGTACCTGCGGCATCACTATAAAATTCCCTATCTCGGCGAAATCGCTTACAGCCCGAGTATTTCCGTTGAAACGCTTCAACAGGGTAACTTGCTACGCACCACCGAATCGGGCGTGGATTTGTTGCCGATTCAACAGGCGCTACAGTTACTGATTCCTAATTTTTAGGTCAGCCTGGGCTACAATAAACCTATGTCGGATGCTGCTGTCAACGAAAATCAACCGGCCAGGTCGTCTCAATTCAAAGGCCCTAGTCTGCTTCGCGCGGCTGGGCTGATTGCAGTCGTTACCGTTTTCAGCAAGTTTCTGGGTTTTCTGCGCGACTGGGCCATTATGTATGTGTACGGCACATCACTCACCAGCGACGCGTATTTTGCGGCGTTTCAGCTGCCTGCGTTTTCGATTGTCTTGCTAGGCGGTTTGGGCGGCCCGTTTCATACGGCCACCGTGGCGGTTTTTTCGCGGTTGATTAAAGATCCGCAGCAAGACCAGCAAGTGCCCGATCAACGCGCGCGCGTGTTGGCAAGCACCTTCATCACGCTCACATCCGTGGTGTTTACCGTTCTGTCCGTGCTGACGTTTATTTTTGCCAAGCCCATCATGGGCGCGATTTTAAGCAACGCTAATCCCGAGTTGATCGAAGCCGCCGCGTTGCAACTGCAAATCATGAGCCCCTGTATTTTGGCGGGTGGTATCGTGGGTATTTTGTACGGCATTGCTAATATTTATCACTGCTTCTTTTGGCCGTCGCTGTCGCCCGTTGCCATGAGCATTACGCTACTTGCCGGTTTGTTTCTGTTTCCGCACGATCCGACCGGCATGATTCTGGCCTGGTCTACACTGGCGGGCGGATTGTTGCAAATGGTGATGCAGTTGCCCGAATTTTTCAGGCAGAAGTTTACGTTAAAACCCGCCTTCCAATGGAAAGCGCTTGAAATTCGCCAGGCGGGCGAATTGCTGTTACCGGCCACGATTGGCACGACCATCGGGCAATTGGTCACCTATGTCGATATGTTTTTTGCATCCGCACTAGGGGCTGGTGGATGGTCTGCCGTCACGCTTTCTAACCGATTAGTGCAACTCCCCTTGGGTGTTTTGCAAACAGCGCTGCTGGTGCCGATTTTTCCACGCTTTAGTCGCGCCGCTGCCGATGGTGATTATGCCGAGATCAAGCGCAATTTCAAAACGGGCGTGATCTCTCTGTGGCTCATTAGCATTCCGATTTTGATTTTGATGCTGATGTACACCGAACCCATTATTCGTCTTATCTTCCAGCATGGTAGCTTCAAAGCGGATTCAACCCAACTGGTAACAACGGCGCTGGTGTTTCAGGCGTTTCAGATTATCCCGTACTTTGCGCGCGATTCGATTACGCGCGTTTTCTATGCGTTTCACGATTCCAGAACGCCGCTGATGGTGGGCTTGATTGCGATTATCCTCAAAGCGGGCCTCAACTGGCTGCTGGTGCCAAAATATGGCGTGGGTGGCATTACCTTTGCCATCACGCTCATCACGTTTATCAACATGCTGCTGCTTGGGGTTTTGTCCAAAAAGCACATTGCGGACTTGGGCTTTAAAGAGATGGTGTTTCCCTTTGCCAAGCTGCTTTGTGCGGGGCTGTTGATGGCATTGATGATTTTTGCGGCGCAAAATTTTCTGATGGGCATGCTGCGTTCTGATTGGTCCAGGCTCGTTTCATGGCCGTCCGTTATTACCGAATATGGCATTATTATGGTGGCGGCTCTGTTGGGAACTGGTGTTTACACGTTGGCAGCCATTGGCCTGAAAGTATCCGAGGCGCAGTATTTGCAAGAGCGCCTGTTGAAGCTGCTCAAAAAATCCACGTGATTAAACGCAAGGTTTAACGGATGTATTGGCGCTTAATTTGAGGTTTGGGAAGTTTGCCTGGTGTTGAGTCGTATCACTTTAATTTTCGATTTCAAACTCAATGTATCCTCTTCTTCCCCAAAAGCGCGCATCAGTGCGCCACCATCGTTGAGCTTGGATTTATCCAAGGTGTAGATGAAAGGTTTGTCCGGCTTTTTTGTATTTTTGTCTCCAAAAAGAACCGATTGAAATTTTGAATGTTGGAAACCCAGCTTGTTCACGTTCTTCATCTCCTGTAGCTTGAGCGATTGGCTTTATATCAAAGCACCGATATAAACAAAACGAAAGGCGCTACCAAATTGAGCGCCTTAACTCAATTGGCGTTTTGCCGTCGGTCTTCCCTCTGGATATCGCCGGGTGTCAGCATATTCTTAAGAATATGCCAGGCAATCGAGGGGTTTTCTTTCAGGCGGCGCATGCAATAGGCGTACCATTGCTTGCCAAACGGCACATACACCCGCAAGCGATGCCCGGCATCCAAAATAATATTGCGCAGTTCGGGGTCGACGCCCAGCAGCATCTGAAACTCGTAACGCTCCCGCTTCGGCTGATATTGGTCAATCAGCCGCATGGCTTCCCACACCAGCTCTTCGTTGTGCGTGGCGATGCCCACATAGGCGCCTTGCTTCAACATTTCCTCCAGCACCAGGGTAAAATTCTTGTTAATCAGCTTGTGGTCTTTGTACGCCAGTTGCCGGGGTTCGATGTAAATGCCCTTGCATAGCCGGAA
>CAZXUP010000314.1:0-2983 GCA_964643815.1 uncultured Vampirovibrionales bacterium | reverse complement strand
GTGTTGATTATCCTGACGCAAAAGGATAATTATTTAAGTGCGTTGGGCATGATAAACAGTGTGGCGTATCAGGGGTTTTATGCGGTTGTGTTTCTCTGGGGGTGCTATCAGGCGGCCAACGCTTTGGTGCAGGAGGTCAAGGAAAACACCTGGGATAACCAGCGCCTTTCATCGGTTTCACCGACAGAACTGGCTATTGGCAAGTTGTTTGGCAGTACGATGTATACCTGGTATGGAGCCATTATTCTCCTGGGAGCCTATTTTTCAACCGGTACGGTGCTAAATCCGGTTTCGCATGTTCTGTTTAACGTCATCATGATGGTTGGAGCGGGGCTTCTGGCTCAGGCTGTTGCACTGCTTGCCAGTCTTGTGCCGATACGGATGCACAGTGGCCGGGACAAACTCCATGTCATTGCCTTTTTCTTTTGTGGCCTGCTGGCATCCGGTCCTTTTCTGGCCAGTTTGTATCATCTGTCTTTTTCTTATACCGGGTATAGAATCAATGATCATGAAACTATAATAAAGTGGTTTCAGATGGATGTTTCTCAAGATGCTTTCTTTGTTGCTAGCCTGGTTCTGTTTCTGTTCTGGACCCTGTGGGCGATTTGTCGCTTTATGCGAGATGCGTTGAAATTCCGGAATACACCCGTCGTGTGGGGGCTGTTCCTGGCTTTTTGCATGGTATATTTTGCCGGCTTACTTTCGCCGTACTCTTTTTATGTGAAGGGTAGTGGGATGTTGATGGGTGCTTTTATTGTTGGTATTGCGGCTACTTTTATTAGTTTTTTCCTGGAAAATCTGAATATTCTCCGATATCGGGCTTTGTTTTACCAATGGCGGACGAAAAACTGGAACAAGCTGGCGCACTTATTTCCCATGTGGGTTGTGTCTTATCTGCTAACAGGCCTGGTAGGAGTGGCACTCATGGCTGTTTTTCTGGGAGATCCTGAGAAACTGCAAGGGGTCTTTGCCTTTGTGGCAAGCTGCTTGTTATTTGTGCTGCGGGATACGGCGATTTTCCACTATTTTATGCTGGTGCCCAATGGCCGTTTGCCCCTATTGGCCACCCTGTTTTATCTTGGCATCCTGTATTTGCTGATTCCCAATATCATTTTTGGAATGGGCTTTGATAGAGAGCAGATTGGCTTTGTGTTTTATCCGTCACTATTCAATCCGACAGATAAACAGATGATAGGAACTGTCTTTCACCTGCTGCCTATTGTGCTTGAACTGGCTATCGTGGGTTGGCTGTTGAAATGGCGTTATCAAAAAATCAACGCGCTGATCGAGCAATAGTCAGACTGAAAAAACGGTTTGGCTTGGTGCCGGATAAGTGTGTCATGTTCCGCAGAAAGTCTGATAAGGTTGGCTGCCAGTCTCTTGGGGTTGTCGGTATTCAGTCTGTTCGGGTTCTTCAAAAGGTTTTTCCAGTACCGCAAGTAACCTTTGCATGACACTGTAATCACCGTGTTCTACAGCGGCCTCAAGTGCTTTCTCAACCTGATCATTACGCGGAATGACAGCAGGGTTGTTTGCCTGCATGAGCGTTACGACATCGTCTGGTGTTTCGTCCTGACGTGCCAGACGGGCTTTCCACCGTGCATGCCAGTGTGCAAATTCTGGTTCGTCAAAAGAAGGGTTTTCTAACGCTGTTTTTGAAGACAGGGTTCGGAAGGTATTGGTAAAATCCTTTTGATTCTGGTGCATCCAGCTCAGCAACGTGTTCATCAAAGATAAATCATCTGTTTCCTGGGTAAACAAGCCCAGCTTTGCCCGCATCCCGGCGAGCCACTGAGCCTGGAAGAGTTCCGGGAACGCTTCAATCGCATCCTGGGCGATTGCAATCGATTTTTCCCGATCCGAATGCAATAAGGGGAGCAACGTCTCAGCAAAGCGCGCCAGATTCCATTGGGCAATGAGAGGCTGATTTCCATACGCATAACGCCCCTGGATATCGATAGAACTGAAAACGGTAGCGGGATCATACGTATCCATAAACGCGCAAGGGCCGTAATCGATCGTCTCACCGGACAGCGCCATGTTATCCGTATTCATGACCCCATGGATAAATCCGGTTAAGTTCCATTTTGCAATCAAACCTGCTTGTCGTTTCATCACCGCCTGAAGAAACCCTGGATAAGGATTAGCTGCTTCAGCCAGTTCGGGATAATGACGAGAAATTGTATAATCAGCCAGCTGGCGTAGCGCTTCCTGATCGGCTCTGACAGCGGCATACTCAAACGTGCCCACGCGGATGTGGCTGGCGGCCAGACGCGTTAAAACAGCGCCGGGGAGTGTCGTTTCCCGGTAGACCGGTTCGCCGGTTGTCACAACGGCCAGGCTGCGGGTGCTTGGAATGCCAAGGGCATGCATGGCCTCACTGATGATGTATTCCCGCAGCATGGGGCCTAATGCGGCGCGCCCATCCCCACGGCGAGAAAATGGCGTCTGGCCGGAGCCTTTAAGCTGGATGTCAAAACGCTTGCCTGCTGGCGTGATATGCTCGCCCAGCAAAATCGCACGACCATCGCCCAGCATCGTAAAGTGTCCGAACTGATGCCCTGCGTAAGCCTGGGCAATGGGGTCAGAACCCTCAGGAAGCTGATTTCCGGAAAAAACAGCAGCACCTGCATGGCCTCCGAGTATCTCGGCATTAAGCCCCAATGATTCGGCCAGGGCATGATTAAAGATTGCCATGCACGGCTCGCGAGCAGGGACGGGGTTTACCCGGGCATAAAAGACGTCAGGCAGACGAGCGTAACTGTTATCAAAACGCCAGCCTGCACTCGTTGACTTGGTGGTAGAGAAGTCGTTTGACATGAAGATACGATACCACTTTCCTGCCCATTCACCAATGCGCTGACGGAGAGGGGGAACCTGATGGGGCTTTGTCAGTTCAGGCGCATACTCAGGGCGATCCGCTTGCGGGGAACGTCCACTTCCATCACTTTCACTTTAACCACATCCCCGGTCTTCACAATGG
>CAZXUP010000313.1:0-3016 GCA_964643815.1 uncultured Vampirovibrionales bacterium | reverse complement strand
GCAGCGGCTCGGTACCCGCAGCCGCTGCCGCCCGCCGTCGGGCAAGCGACAATCCGCCGCATCCGGCTGTTTTCTTCCAGCGTGGCCAGCCCGTAGGCAATCATTTTCATTTCAATTTGACTCAAAAAGCCCTTGCCGCTTTTCATGTACGTCATTACACGCTTGGCATCCCCACCTGAGAGGCCGCTCATCGACTTTTCATCGGAAATAATTCCACTGGCGACGGTATCCCGCATCTGCTGCAAGATGGCCCGCATGCCGTCTAAAATGTCCGCCCGGTTTTTGCCCGAATAAGCCTCTTCGTAGCGCAAGGCGGCTTCCGACACGCTACAGCGGTTCTGGGCGCAGAAGTCCAGCAGTTCGGTAAAAGAGTTAAAGTTGGGCATGGGCGGTCTTCGTCTTCAGGAAGGTAACTTGTCGATGGCGCGTACCGTATCAATATCGGGAATCCGCCGGATTTCTTCAACCGCGTTCGCGTTGGGCATCGAGTCCAGCGTGATAATCATGAACGCCTGATCGCCCCGCTGGTTGCGGTTGCAGGTGAGCGACGCGATGTTGATTTGGCGCTCCGCCAGAATTTTCGTCACCTGCCAGATCATCCCTGGTTGATCCTTGTAAAACAGAATCAGGGTGGGCATTTCTCCCCGGATGGTGACGTTGTGATCGTTGATTTTGGAGACGTAAACCTTGCCGCCGCCGACCGAGTGGCCGACAACCCGCAAGGGTTGCCCATCTTGAAGGATCATATTGAAGACAACCGTGTTGGGCGAATAGTTATTGGCGCCCAGAAAGGGCGTTAGCGTGTACTGTAGGGCTTTCGCCTCAGCCAGTGTAAAGGCGTCCCGAATCCGCTCATCGTTGACGCCAAGTCCCAGGATACCTGCGACAAGGCCTCGATCCGTGCCATGCCCTTCGTAGGTTTGGGCAAACGAATTGTAAAGCACGAACTCGACCTCCCGAATCGGCTGATCGGCAATCATCCGCGCCAGGATAGCCAGGCGAACCGCCCCCGCCGTGTGCGAGCTGGAGGGTCCGACCATGATGGGACCGACAATATCAAATAGGGAGCCACCGCTCATGTTTCACGCATTTCCCGGTTTATTAAGCTGTTTTCGTGCAAATCGTGGAAATTCTTTAAAAAGGCTACTAATTTCACACAAGATATGTTATTAATTATAGGAGTGACTTTTTAGTTTGAACAGTCTACTTTCCCCCTCGTATCTCCCGGCATCCAGTAAGAGAAACCCGGCGAAGAGAAAAGGGTCAAGTCCACGGGTACGGCGATTTTAGTCACGGCATCGAGAGAACCCTTTCACACAGTTGATTTTGATGTTTGCGCCGAGTGAGAAGCCCGAAAGAGTTGTTTTCTTGTATTGTTCCCGTTGTGTTAACAGATAATAAAAGAGTTGAAGGGTCAAACGAATCAGCCCTGAGTGCCAACAGTCAGCAGTAGTGTCGTTGTAGTGTTGTTTTGTCTTTGGATTCTGCCTGCAGACGGTCCTGAGTAAAAATAGCCAAATTGGACTAGAGAAATCATGTTTACGAATCAATGCTCCAAATGTGGTGAGGTTTTCGAGACGAAGAACCCGAAACGGGTTATCTGTCCCAATTGTTTATATCCCGAGGGAACCGTTGGAGCGGCGCGTCCGGCTGGCCCGGCGCCGTATCAACAGCAGCAGCCGCGTCAATATCAGCCGGCTGGCGGTGGAGGCGGTTATGGTCAACGTCCTCCTCAAGGACAAGGCGGCTATCAGCAGCGCCAGGGTGGTTATGGCCCACGTCCTCAGGGACCGGGTGGTTATGGTCCTCCACGCCCACAGGGTCCGGGCGGCTACGGCCCACGTCCTCAGGGACCGGGTGGTTACGGTCCTCCGCGCCCACAGGGTCCGGGCGGCTACGGTCCACGCCCGCAAGGCGGCCCCCCCAGACCGGGTGGCTACGGTCCTCCCAGGCCGGGTGGACGCCCCGGTGGCGGCTATGGTCCACCGCGTGGCGGCAGACCGGGCGGACGTCCGGGTGGTCCCGGTAGAGGCGGCCCTCCGAAAAAGCTTTTGGTGACCAAAGAGCAACTGGTCCAGATTGAACAGTTTTACCGGCAGGCATTGCCTTTGCCCAACCCGGATATTCATGAAGTGATCGGCCAGCAGATCGATCTGGCGCCCAGCAAGGTGTTTTTTGGCATCAATCTGGTGCGCGACAAAATGAAGCTGCCCAAGCTGGAGTATCCCAAGCGCAAACTGGCAGTGACGCCAGAGCAATTGATGGCCATCGAAACCCTCTATGAGCCTTATTTGCCGCTGCCTCCGCTCGGCATCCATAAAATTATCTCCAAGCAATTGAAGATGGATGAATGGCGCGTGCACGTGGCGATTGGTTTGATTCGAAAAAATCGCAACCTGGCGCGTTGGAATGAAGAGCGCGATGACTTGCCGCCTGAAATGAAAGCAGCTCAGGAGCGCGCTAAGGAAGAGCGCGAAAAGGCTGAGCAGGAAAAGGCGGAAAAGGCTGCCCTGGCGAAAGCTGAGGCGAAAGTCAAAGCTGAGGAGGCGAAAGCCGCCAAGGCCGCTGCGAAAGAAGAAGAGGCCGAAGCTCCCGACACGTCTGAAGACGAGGTTGTTGCAGTTTCCGCTGAAATTTCTAATGTGACGCCGCTGGAAGCACCTGCTGAGGAAGAACCGGCAGTCAAGCCCAAGGCCGCCCGCGCCGCCAAAGAAAAATAACAAGCGATCTGCTTTGTCTTACCTCCGTGAACGAGAAACGCTAAGATAGAGCAGAGATGTTAAGGCGAGCGTTCAGGCGGTGAAAGGCTGATGATGGAACGGCGTGATCGGCAGGCATTCGGGTTGTATTTCCTGACGGCGTTGGCGTGGGCGTTTTTGTACCTGTTGCTCAACAACAAGGCCGACTGGGACTTGTGGGGCGTGATGTCGTTTGGCGCGCTGTTGGATCAGAACGCAGGCTACTTCCCGTATCACGATATGTTTTCCTTCACGGCCTATGGCCTGCCCTGGATTTA
>CAZXUP010000312.1:0-3019 GCA_964643815.1 uncultured Vampirovibrionales bacterium | reverse complement strand
GATTATTGCCAGATTGCAAGGTGTCAAAGCGCGACATGCCCCAGAGGGTATTGCCGCCTGAGAGTTTGTCAAGACCCATACCGGTTTTAAGATTGCGTAAAGTGGAACGGTTGGCTTCGGCAATTTTGACTTCCAGCACCACTTGTGGCACCGGGGTGTCGGTCAAATCGATAAATTTGTCTTCTCGGTAACCGTAACCGGCAGCGGTTTTACGAATTTCATCCAGAATGACAGTGCTAGACACCTGCCCGGAAAGAATAAACGAATCATCGGTCACGCGGGCTTCAATTTTTTCGTTGGGAGCAATGGCCGCCACGGCATCCAGCAGCTCAGACGTGTCATGCTGAATATACAAATCAAAAATACCTTCCTGGCCATTCTCATCCCACACAATCAATGATGTGACGCCGCGCTCTTTGCCGTTGATCATGATCTGATCCGGCGAGAGCGGAATCACATCCGCCACGTTGGGCTGGGCAATCGAAACCCGCATGATGGGCTGTGCGAATTTGACGATCTGTGAGCGTCCACGGGTGACTTTAATGCTGGTAATCGATCCTTGCAGGGTTTTGTTTTGAAAGCCATTTGTATCCGAAGCACTGCTAAAAGGACTATCGCTGTCATCCAGTTGTTGCAAGGCATAGACGGTTTGATGCCTCTGATTGGCGCGAGCCGGTTTGCTAATGGTCAAATCCACACCGTTCAACTGATCGGCTGCCTGCGCCTGGTTCATGTTGTGCAAAGCGGCAGGGGTTAAGGTCAACGGCAGCAACTGGGCCGCAAGCGCAATGGCCGCTGCAATGGATACAAGTTGCGTTTTGGGTTGCCTGTTGCTCATACCGATGCCATCCTTTTTTGTGCTCTGGTTTGTATGTTTCCGGGTTGCGTTTTCTTTGCTGCCACTACTGTTGGAAATCCACGGTTTCCGTTCCGGTGCCACGATAAATCTGCATGCTGAATTTTGACGTGTTTGTGCCTGGGCCGGAAGGAGCGGGTAGATTACCGCCACCCGGCGAGTAATTGACGTTATGAAAATTGTTCGACTCCGGTGCTTTTGGAGGTTTGGGCAATTCTTTTTTCAGGCCGGAAGTTGGCAGGCCGGTCAGCAATTCCGTAATGTCCGAACCGTCCACTTTGGCCGCTTTTCGGTCGTGGAAATTGCGAAGCGTGAGATGAAACGCGCCCAACTGGTTCGCCAGTGTCAGCATTTCGGCTTGCTTGGGCGTGACCGCCACGGTAATCGCGCCTGGCTCGGAGGGTCTCATTTGCTTGAGCTGGGCGATACCGCTGGCTGGGGAGGCATTCGAAGTATTGTTGTCATTGGTGCCAATAACCTGAATGTCTTGCAACAAAGTCCGTGTAATGGCTCTTTCATCGCTGGTGATTGTGACCAGGATATCGACATGCATGCCGGGCGACAAAGCGCCGTTCAAGCCGCTGATACCGCTGGCCCGGATGGTGATTGCCCGCATGCCGGGGTCTACATTTATAAACCCCGTGCTGTCTAAAAGTTTGTTGGCTTCCAACGTATCGCCTTGCATCACCGGACTCTTGACCAGACGCCCAACCACTTGTGAGAGCGAATTCATGGCGCCGGCAATCGGACGCTCTTCGTCTTCCACCAGCGTCACCATCTCCTTGGTGATGGGCTGTCCCGGTACAATATCCGTGACTGCTTGCACGCTTTTGTAGCGAATTTTAAAACTCAGCTTATTTTTTTCGTCTTCAATGCGCTTTCTTTCGGCCTCAACTTCGGCCTTGGCTCTGGCAGCCTCATCCTCAGCCTTTTTGGCGGCAGTAGAGGCATTGGAGATAATGCTGAATCCGAAGATCAGGGCGCCAATACCAAAAACAACCGCCACAATAAACGCAACGGCAAACTGGACAAATACTTTTTTGGGTTTGCGAGGAGCAGGCATGTCTCACTACTTCCGTTGATTAAATGGCTTGTCAGCAACCAGATCCAGAACCAGGCTTCAGAAAACCGAAACGCTCGCTTTCCCGCCCAGCCCGGTGACGTATGACCGTACCGGTATAAAGCGATGAAAGTCTAAACCTTCCTACTCTTCAGGATACAATCCCGACAACCCCGCCCTTATCCTCCAAGCAAATGAAATCACGTCCCGGACACTCCAGCAAACCGAGGATGTCTGAAAAAGGCCAGCTTAAAAAGGCAGAGCGACTTAAGGGCGCAGGCGTTCCATCATCCGGGGGAATGGAATGGTCTCGCGAACATGATGCAAGCCGCATAGCCAGGCAACGGTGCGCTCCACACCCAGGCCAAACCCGGCATGCGGAAAGCTGCCGTACTTGCGCACATCCAGGTACCAGTCAAAGGCTTCCATCGGTAGGTCATGCGCCTTGATTTTGGACACCAGCACGTCCAGATCATCCTCGCGCTGGCCGCCGCCGATAATCTCGCCGTATCCCTCAGGCGCAATCATATCCACGTTCAAGGCCAGCTTCGGGTTGGCCGGGTCGGGTTTCATGTAAAACGCCTTGATTTCAGACGGATAGTGATGGATCAGCACCGGGCGATCAAACTGGCTGGAGATAATCGTTTCCTCGTCGCCACCAAAGTCTTCTCCCCATGGAAAATTCTTGTGCTCGGGTTCGGTGCCGTGCTGACGAATCAGCTCGATGGCTTCATCGTAGGTAATCCGCGGAAATGGTTTTTGAATGGCTTCCAGCTTGCTGATATCTCGCTCCAGTAACTCCAGTTCGGCGCGACGGTTTTTCAGCACCTGTTGCACAATGGAGCAGACAAAGTCTTCGGCGAGATCCATGTCTTCATACAAATCCATAAAGGCGACTTCGGGTTCCACCATCCAGAACTCGGTGAGGTGGCGGCGGGTTTTGGATTTCTCGGCCCGGAACGTGGGGCCAAAGCAGTAGGCTTTGCCAAACGCGGCGGCGGCGGCTTCCATATACAGCTGACCGCTTTGGGTCAGGTACGCTTTTTCATCAAAATACTCGGTTTCAAACAGGTTACTGGTGCCTTCGCAGGCGTTGGGCGTAA
>CAZXUP010000311.1:0-3022 GCA_964643815.1 uncultured Vampirovibrionales bacterium | reverse complement strand
CAAGCAGGTTTTTCACCTGGAATCCGTCCGCCTACTTGATTTGCTCCAAACGCTCAACCAGGGCAGAGACGCCTGTGGCGCCGAACTGAAGCAGAATGGCACTGATTTTACCGTCGGTGCGGCACTCAACCCGTTTCGGCTGTCCAACCGGGCGCAACACCTGCGCCTGCAACAAAAAATGGAGCGCTGCGTCACGTTTTTCCAGACCCAACCCGTTTATCACCGCGACCCCGTTGAGAAAATGATGGACCTGCTGCGCGAAAGCGCCGAATTGGTCGGCTGCCCAACGCCCAAGGTGCTGCTTGGCATTATCCCGCCGCGTTCAGCCCAGGCGGCCCGCCGTATGAACCAGGAAATCGTGGGCGTCAACATCCCCGAGGAGTTTATCCAGTTGCTGGAGCGCTCCAGCCAGCCCGCACTGGAAAGCATTCGGTATTGCGCCGAAATCGTCAACGAACTGAAGCCCTGTGTCGATGGGTTTCACTTCATGCCGGTCGGCATGGCCTCCAAAATCGGCCTGCTTTTGGACGAGTGTTTTGCGGTTTCCTCCAGTTAAAGGATATAGGCTGACGCCGAAGTTCTTAAACTAAAGATAGATTGTCTTTATATGCGGGGCCGTTCCTTCCCCGCTTCCCTCCCTGAACCCACAAATGTGAGGCACCTGATATGACAGCCTGGAAAAAGATTCTACCCACCGCGCTGATTGGCCTGAGCATCGCCATTGCCAATTTCGTGCCGGTTCATAGCCAAGAAGAGACACCCGCAGTGGCGACGCAAGAAGAGACCACCGGCTCCCGCAAGGTGATTTATATTTCCTCAGGCGATTTCCCGCCTAACGCGGTAACCCAAATCCCCACGCCAGCGGCAGCCCAGACACGCTTCTGGCAGTTGATGGACAAGGAAGTGCAAAACACCCAGACGCTGGCGTTGACGGAAAGCCTGGAGCAGGCGGATTATCGTGTTGACCTGCGTTGCGCGGGCATTCTCAATTGTTCGCAATTGGCCGTGGACGTAAAAGATACGGATCGCAACGTGCTGGCTTCCTTTAAACTTAAAAATTACAGCCCGCTGTGGGGTTTGGCCGCACCCAACCTGGAAAAAGTGGCGCATGATCTCACCAACCGTCTGGATGAACGCATTCGCATGCTCGGCAAAGGCGGCTACGGCTATTCGGAATAGTCTCCGAATTATCGTTTAAAGCCATACGGGCAGTGTCGGCAAGCAGACTTGCAGCACGTACCGCGTGCTTTATGGGTTAGTTCGGTAAACACTAAAAAGCCGGTTTTCGCGTCAATATAATGTTCACAGCCGTTCTCCACAGCTTCCGCATGCTGTTGCATGTAATACGGCTGGGTTTTCGGCTGGGTCACAAATCAGGCCTCGAAGGTTTCCATAGTAAACCGCACCCCGGTTGCCCGGTTTCCGGTTGAAGAACTCGTGCACCCGCAGGATCAGACTTATTGCTGCTACGTTCCCGTCCTGACAAGGTTCATCGTCCATGCGCCGCGCAAGGATCAGCCGGATGGTGCGGTACCCGATACTATAACACATTCCCTCACAAGCCCCAAAAGGGAGCATAAAGCCTATCCAAAGTGCCCCTAAGCCTCAAAAAGCCATTGCATCCAAATCGATTTTCCGCAACAATGCTGGGCACAAGAGGGTCAATTTTACCGAAGGAAAAATCATGCTGTCCGTGCAATTCGGAGCCGTTCGCCTTATTAAAGGGCATCCATCCGATATTCAAACGCGCGTAACACGTTTGAAACAAGAAAATCTCATCGAGGAGCCTGCGTTTTACGCCACACTGCAAGACGATCAAATCGTTATTTTAGATGGCCCTCACGCCATCGATTTTGCGTTGCAGCACAACCGCTTACAACTGGAACCCGCCGTTATTTCGCCTGGCACAGCGCCAGAACTGGCAAAAAACGTGCAATCTTATCTTGCTGAACGAGTAAGACTCGCCCCCGAAGAAGTTGAAATTATTTCTGCGCAACCAAAATCCAACACCGCAACTATCGGCAGCCACAAGAAGAAAACCCCTCCTAACAACCTGTTAGCTTGGATAAAATCCAGACTGGCTTAGGGTTAGACGGACGCAGCGGCTTCCGACTCGACTTCGCGCGAATAACCGCAACCTTTTTCAGAACAAGCCCGGAACGTGCCTTTTTTCAGAACTTTCTCGGTCAGCATCGCGCCGCAATCCGGGCATTTTTCATCCACCGGCTTGTTCCAGAAGGCTTGATCGCATTTTGGATACTTGTTGCAGCCATAGAAAATTTTACCGCGCCGTGATTTCTTCGCAACCACTTCGCCCTCGCCACACTTGGGACAGACGACGCCGGTTTTTTGTTCAAACGAACGCGTCGCGCCGCACCCTTCGGCCTGGCATTTTAAATATTCGCCAAAGCGGCCATGTTTCATCATCATGTCGCCGCCACATTTATCGCATTTTTCATCGCTGGGCTGGTCTTCGGGCAACGCCTTCTGATCTTTGCTGAGCGGACGGGTGAACTTGCATTCCGGGTATCCGGTGCAACCCATAAACTGCGAACCCCACCGGCTGGTTTTCAACGACATCGGCTTGCTGCAATCGGGGCAGTTTTCGCCTTCCAGCAGAATGACGACCTTTTCCATTTCGTCGCCCGCTTTTTTCAGCGTAGCTTCAAAGGGTTCGTAAAAATCACGGATAACGCCGCGCCAAGGCAAGGCATCGCTTTCAATGTCATCCAGCTTGGTTTCCATATTGGCCGTAAAGCCAACATCGACGATGTCATGAAAATGCTTGACCAGCACTTCGTTAACGGCCTTCCCCAGCGGGGTCGGCTTGAGTGCCTTGTTTTCCATAAACACGTAGCCGCGATCCTGCACGGTGGCGATAGTAGGCGCGTAGGTACTCGGACGTCCGATGCCCAGATCTTCCAGTGTTTTTACCAGGCTGGCTTCGTTGAAGCGCGGCGGCGGTTCGGTGAAGTGCTGTTTCGGCTCTACCTTGGCCATCACCAGCTTGTCGCCCTTTTCC
>CAZXUP010000310.1:0-3039 GCA_964643815.1 uncultured Vampirovibrionales bacterium | reverse complement strand
CACCGCCTTCACCCCGCTCGCCCTGGCGCAGGAGCAGGGCCAGGAGGTCGTGGTGGTCGACCATCACAGCGCCGAGCCCGAGCTGCCGCCGCCTGCCGATAGAACGGACGAGTCCGTGTCTGCGTGTCGGGGCGACATTGAAATCCGTCATCTCAACTTTGCGTATCAAAATCCGTATCAGGCCGATAAAACACACAATGCAGAGGCATCGCAAAGCAAAACTGTTCTGGAGCATATTAATTTGCACATTCGCGCCGGGGAAACCATTGCGCTGGTTGGGCCGGTGGGTAGTGGAAAATCGACGTTGCTGCGTTTGTTGCCGCGTTTATACAATGCGCCGCCCGGCACAATTTTTCTGGATGGGCAGGATATTACACAGATGGACTTGGGTGTGTTGCGCAAAAACATGGTGTTCATGCCGCAGCTCAGCTTTCTGTTTTCCACCACGGTCAAACAAAACATTGCCTTTGGCCGCCCGGAGCTGCTGGAGCAACCGGATGTCCGGACACGGATTTCGGCTGTGGCTCGAACGGCGGGTGTGCATAACGACATCCAGGCATTGCCCCTGCAATATGAAACCTTGGTGGGAGAGCGCGGCTTGATGCTGTCCGGTGGGCAGCGGCAGCGGGTGGCGCTGGCAAGGGCTATTTTGACGGAAGCACCGGTGTTGATTCTCGATGATCCGTTTTCCAATATTGATGCGGAAACGGAGCGCAATATCGTCGGCGCGCTTCGCGAGCGCAGTATTTTTCATAACAAAACGACCCTCATCGCGACGCATCGGTTTTCGCTCATCAGTCTGTGTGACAGGGTGATATTGATGGACGGCGGGCAGGTGTTGGCGGTTGGCACGCATGCCGAACTGTTGTCGAACGAGCCATTGTATCAAAAGCTGCATCGCTTGCAAGAATTGCGATCCGTGTTAGGCGATTGGGATCTGGAAATCCCTAAAACCAACGACAACGTGGAGGACGACGGCTGATGGCGATGGACGTGCTTTCAGCCCCGTTGCAGGCCGAAGAACGGCATGAATCCGGCATGCATGACTTGCGTTTGCTCGGCAAGTTATGGCCGTATATGCGGGTCTACAAAAAATCGCTGATGGTTGCGTTTGGGTTGTTGCCGCTGATTTCGCTGGCGGAAATGGGGCAGACATTTCTCATTCGTTTTGCGATTGATGGCCCGATCAAGGCGGGAAATGTGTCCGGCTTAATCAACTATGCGTTGGGGTTTGGACTTTTTCTGCTGGCCAATTACGGTATTCGCTATCTTCAAATGGCCGAATCGCAAAAAACGGGCCAGTTGATCATTCGTGATTTGCGGGTCGATCTCTACCAGCATTACCAACGGTTGTCGCCACGTTTTTATCAAAAACATCCGCAAGGCAAACTGGTCACGCGATTGACTTCGGACATCGAAAACCTCAGCGAAATGCTCTCTTCCGGCGGTTTGGCCATGTTGGCCGACTTGGCGATGATTGTTGGCGCGCTGGTGGGGATGTTTGTCATGAACTGGCAGTTGGCGTTGGTGGCGGTTGTCACGATGACGATTTTGCTGGTGACGATGGAAGTGTTTCGCACGCGCTCGCGCAAGGCGTATGATGAAATTCGTGTCAAAGTGGCGCGGATGAATGCCTTTTTGCAAGAGAGCTTTGCCGGGATGGATCTGGTGCAGTTGTATCGTCGCGAGGGTAAAAGTTACACGCATTTTGCGGCGCTCAACAAAAGCAACATGCAAAGCGGGCTGGATTCTATTTTTTATTCCACATCCTTTAACGCGTTGGTGGAATTTACCACCACGCTCACGTTGGTTTTAATTTTGTGGTTGGGCGCGAGTGGCGTGCAGAGCGATGCAATGACGATTGGTGCGCTGGTCGGTTTTTTCTTGTTTGTGCGCAAGATGTTTGAACCGGTGGAAGATATTAGCGAGAAATATACGATTCTGCAATCGGGCTTATCATCGATCGATAAAGTGATGGCGTTGTTTCAGGAGCAGCCCGATATTGAACCGCCGCCTGCGGGTGCCGATGAGCGACCACGGGCCGTGGGTGGGATTATTTTTCATCGCGCAGGGTTTGGGTATCAGGCGAATCATCCGATTTTGCACGATCTCAACCTGCACATTCATCCGGGCGAAAAAATTGCGCTGGTAGGGCCGTCGGGTGCCGGAAAAACGACGATGCTGAAATTGTTGTTGCGTTTTTATGATGTGAATGAGGGCACCATCTTGCTGGATGGCAAAGATCTACGGGAATGGAACGTCCATGCGTTGCGGCGCAATGTCGTTTCCATTCAGCAGGATGATTTTCTGTTTTCTCGGAGTGTCGCTGAAAATATTGCGCTGGAATCCTATCGTCCCGAGATGCGGGAACGCCTGCAGTGGGCGGCGGAACAGAGCAACGCGTTGCGCGTGATTGAACGGTTGCCCGGTGGTTTTGAAGCGGTGTTGGAGGAACGGGGCCGGAATTTGTCGGCGGGTGAAAAGCAATTGCTGCTGTTTGCGCGCGCGCTGTATCACGATCCGGCGGTGTTGATTCTGGACGAGGCAACGTCGGCGGTTGATCCGATGACGGAGCATCTGGTGCAGGAAGCCATGGCGCACCTGATGCGTGAGCGCACGATGTTGATTGTGGCGCATCGCTTATCCACTATCCAGCAAGTCGATCGTATCCTGGTGCTGGAGCAAGGCAGAATCGTTCAATCGGGGCCGCATTCGGAACTCGTTAATCAGCAGGGCTTGTATCGCCAGTTCTACGAATATCAAGAGTTGTTGGCGCATGCAGGCGCCTGATCTACAATAGCCTGATGCACATTCTGGATGAAAAACTGCGGGCGCCCGCCTTACGGGTGGAAGGTTGGATGAACGCGCCCAGTGGCGGCGCACTGAGTTTGGGCGATTTGCGCGGGCAGGTGGTGCTGATCGATTTTTGGGATTACACGTGTGTCAATTGCCTGCATACGCTGCCGTATCTCAAGGAATGGCATACTCGTTACGCGCCGCACGGGTTGATGATCATCGGGGTGCATGCTCCGGAATTTG
>CAZXUP010000309.1:0-3044 GCA_964643815.1 uncultured Vampirovibrionales bacterium | reverse complement strand
TCTAGCCGCTGCTCTGTGCTGGGGTTGAGACTAAATGTCGATTGGCCCTAGTGTTTCTCTTTTATATTGGTGGCGGGAACGTCAAAGTCGCCGGTCAGAATAATCGTCACAGCCTCCAGCAATTTTTGGGTTCTCTGGTACGCTTCATCCGCCGAAGGCGCAATACCTTCGATGTAAACACGAGCGATCGGCTCGGTGCCGCTGGCCCGAATCAGCAGCCAGCTGCCGTCCTCAAAAATCAGCTTGGCGCCATCCCGCACGCCGTAATGTTGTTCCAATGCATCCGTCCCTTGCAAGGAACGGGTGGTGTCGATGTTAAAGCTTCCGATATTGCCGCCCTGCTTTTGCAGTTGCTGAAAGTGGCCCAGAATCTCTTTGCCGCGTCCGGTTTTGACGCCTAACTCCCGGAAAATATAACGCTGCGGCAGCGACGCCTGGAGTTGCTCCAAAATCTGGCTGAGCGGCTTGCCTTCGGTGGCGATGAGTTCGGCGATGACCAGGTTGGCCAGAATGCCATCTTTCTCGGGGATATGACCAATCATGCTGAAGCCGCCGGAGCTTTCGCCGCCAATCAGCACTTGCTCGCCGCCTTTTTCTTCATGTTCGATGAATTCCTCGGCGATGTACTTGTAGCCAACCGGGGTTTGGATAACCTGAAGACCCGCTTTTTGAGCTAAGGCATCCAGCAGGTGGGTGGTGGCTTGCGAACGAACAACCACGCCGGATTGTTTTTTGTTGTTCAACAAGTGATACAGCACCAACGACAAGACTTCGTTGGAGTTGAGATAACGTCCGTTCTCATCCAGCACGCCAAAGCGGTCGGCGTCGCCGTCGTTGGCAAAACCAACTTTAAGCGGTGACGAATCGGCTTTGATCAGGGCGCTCAGTTCGGTCAGGTTGCTGCCGGTGGGTTCGGGCATGCCGGTATAGCCTGCAGGCAACTGATCGGTATCGTGGATAACAGTCGATTCAATGCCTTCATCTTTTAGCAGATGGGGGAAATAACGGCGTCCGGTGGCATAAAGTGGATCGTAGAAAATTTTGAGACCGCTGGCTTTAATTTTGGCGTAGTCGATGCCGAGTTTTTTCAAGTGGTTTTGATAGAGCGTATACGGATCGAATTCTCGGATTTGCGCGGGTTCTTTGCTGCCAAGAGCGGCGCGATCCAGTGTTTTGTCGGCCGGGTTTGCCTGAAATTCTTCAAACTGTTTGGAAACGCTGGTGGGCATCACCGCCGCATCGGGTGTGAGGAAGTTATAACCGCCGTAGGGCCAGGGGTTATGGCTGGCCGTCATCAGGATGGCGCCGAGCGTTTCGTCCGGTCCGAGGTTTAATGCGTTAAAATACTTGGCGGCATAGGCCAAGACGGGCGAAGGCAGATCGGAATTGGCCTTGTAAACATCGAGGCCCTTCTCTTTTAAAATTTCGGCGATTACCGGGATGAAGCGGCGTGTTTTTTCACGAGTGTCGCCGCCGATGAGGATGGGCAGGAGCTTTCCTTTTTTCTCGATTTCACCAATCAGGTAATCACTGATGGCGTTGGTGATCTGACGGATGACGGCCTCGTTGAACCCGGCCTCCTGATCGTTACGGTAGCCGGAGGTGCCGAACTTGTAAATTTGACGATCAGATTGAACGGATGCGGATGACATGGCGTGCTTCCCTCAGATAACAAACAGATAACAGAACAACAATTGTTTACATTCATTAAGCCACTGACCGAGCCGATTGCGCAAGCGGTTTTTTGCGTTGGCGGTATAACTTGCCCCATGCGGCCAAAGCATGTATAGTCGGGTCTGTATTTTGTAGCGAGAGTGGCTTATATAAAGCAGCTTTATGTGGAATCGCCTGAAACGTCTTGTCTTGGGGAACCCGCTTGCCTCGCACCGAGAGCGTCATGAGAGACTGTCGATTCCGATTGGGCTGGCGGTTTTTGCGTCCGATGCGCTTTCATCAACGGCTTACGCAACCGAAGAGATTTTATTGGCCCTGGTAGCAACACAATATGCGCTGCAGGCTAATCTTTTGTCGCTTCCGGTCGCTCTGGCTATCGGGATTCTGATGGCGATTGTCGTCATTTCCTACCGGCAGGTCATTCGCGCATTTCCCGAAGGTGGTGGTACCTACGAGGTATCCAAAGACGAGCTTGGCGTGACCGCCAGCCAGGTTGCTGGCGCCGCGCTGTTGATTGACTATGCCTTGACAGTGGCGGTGAGTGTTTCGGCGGGCGTTGCGGCCATTGTTTCGACAGGCTTGGTCGATCCGTCTCAAAAGGTTGGGCTGGCCCTGATGTTTGTGACGCTCATCACCTTGATGAACTTACGAGGGCTTCGGGAATCCGGCAAGATGTTTGCCATTCCCGCGTACGGGTTTATCTTTTGCATGGTCGCTTTGTTGGTAGTCGGCATATACCGGGCTGTGACTGGTGGTATTCCACCGGTGATGACAATAACTCATGCTGCGGTTCCGTCCCCCGAGCAACTGACACTGAATTTTGCGTTGATTTTGGTATTGCTGAACGCGTTCTCGCATGGTTGTGCGGCGCTCACCGGGATTGAGGCGATTGCGGACGGCGTCAAGGCATTTAGAGAGCCGAGCGAGCTGAATGCCAATAAAACCCTGGTGTTGATGGGAGTTATCTTGGGCACGGTGTTTATTGGAATGACGGTTCTGGCCAGTTTGTATCATGTGCTGCCGGATACACAAGGGCATGAGACGGTCATCTCTCAGATTGCCCGGGCGGTTTTTGGAAACGGATCCTTTTTCTACTATGCCATTCAGGCGGCAACGACCATTATCCTGATTTTGGCCGCGAATACCAGCTTTTCCGGTTTTCCGCGGTTGGCGGCCATTTTGGCCCAGGATGGTTTCTTGCCGCGCCAGTTGATGAACCTGGGGGATCGGCTGGTATTTTCAAACGGGATTCTGATTCTCGCGTTCTTCTCGCTTCTGCTGATTGTGTTTTATCGTGCTGACACCCATGCCTTGATTCCGCTGTACGCGGTGGGTGTTTTCCTCTCCTTTACCTTGGCCCAGGCGGGTAT
>CAZXUP010000308.1:0-3094 GCA_964643815.1 uncultured Vampirovibrionales bacterium | reverse complement strand
TTTCTGGGCAATAACGGTCAAGGCAAAACCAACCTGCTGGAAGCCCTGTATTTTCTCAGTCATGCGCGTTCACACCGAAGCGGCAGCGACCGGGAGCTGATTCAAAAGGGGCAGACATTTGCCACGGTTTCGGCGGTGTTGTCCAATCACCATTACGAAGGTCGGACCCAGTTGGATGCCCAGATCCGTGTGGAAGAGGATCGGCTGAAAACAATTTTCAAGGCGAATGGCAATTTGCTGCGCAGTCGTTCGGATGTGTTGGGGTATCTGCCGACAGTGTCGTTTTTTCTGCCGGATTTGTTGCTGTTGCGTGGCGCGCCCGAGGATCGGCGTCGCTGGCTGGATGCGGCGATTGTTCAATATGACAAGCGGCACCTGGTTTACTTAAGCGCGTTTCAAAAAGTTCGCCAGCAGAAAAACCGCTTGCTGAAAAACCCGCCCGAGCAAATTTCACGGGAGCATCTCACCACCTGGAATATCCAGTTTGCCGCAGCGGGCGCAAAGGTGATGGCCTCCCGGTTGGCCTATCTGTCGATGATTGAAGATTTATCCGCGTTAGCCTATCTCGAATTGAGCGCCAACCGGGAACAACTGACAATGCGCTACCAAAGCACCGTACTGGATGCCCTGAGGCCACAACCCACGGGTGCCGTGCCGGATGCGGTCGATTTGGAAGTGGCCCTGGCGCAACAACTGGACGAGAAAATGAGCGAGGAAATTCGGCGGGGAACGTCTTTGGTGGGGCCGCACCGGGATGATATCCGGTTTTACATGGATGCTTTGGAAGCCGATGCCTACGGCAGCCAGGGACAGCAACGCAGCATTGTGCTGGCGCTTAAGCTCACGGAACTGAAATGCCTGAATGAGAAGCTGCAGGAACCACCGGTGTTATTGCTGGACGATGTGATGGCGGAACTCGATCCGGATCGTCAACGCTTGCTGGTGGAACACATGCACCCGCAAAGCCAGGTGTTTATCACCACCACGCACCCGACCGGCTCCTGGCAATCGCTGCTGGAGCAGACGCCGGACGATGACGGAACGGCGGTATTTACCGTTGAGCAAGGCGTGGTTTCAACACGTCAAGGCGCTTTTGTATGGTAGGCTATCGCGGCAAGAAACCAACGCGGGTCGGCTCACTGTCATCTCTGACGGATCTTTTGCCTGCTTTTAGCCGAGATATTGGCTTGGAACGCAAAGTGAATGAAATGGCCTTGCTGGCCTTGTGGATTTCTCAGGTGACGATTGTTGCCGGACCCGAAGCCGCCGAACAAAGTCGTGCGACCCGCTTGAAAAAGCAAGGCAATCAAGTGCTGTTGCAGGTCAAAGTCAGCAACGCGGCCTTGGCCTCCGAGCTGGGTTTTCATCTTCCGGCCATTCGGGAAGGACTCAATCGGTTTTCACCCCAGACGGGTTTGATGGTGGATCGCATTCAGCTATCCGTTGGAATTTTGAAACAGGCGGAGTGTTGAAATCAGTTTCAAAAGGCGATGAAACTTTTTGATCGCCTGAGCGTCGCCATAGGGGTGACAGGCTGATGACAAAGGTTTGTTTGAGCAGACTGCTGTGCAATCGGTTATAATGATGGGTACTTTTGCCCAGATCTGCCTTTTACCGACAGATATTTCGGACACTGAACCAATTAACGGGATGGATAGCGATGAATCATAAAAAACTTTTCGGGCTGCTGCTGGTTCCAATGGCGATGACGTTGACGATGCAGCAATCACTGGCGTATACGCCGCAATCACTCTACGACGAAGTCTGGAAACTGATTAACACGCGTTTTGTCAACGAAGACAAAAATGGGCAGGACTGGCGGATTTGGCGGCACCGCTTCGATACGGTGATTAAAGATGAAGAAGATGCCAACGTCGCGATTGAAACGATGCTTTCCAGCCTGAATGATCGCTATACCCGTTTTCTCGATAAAGACGAATTTGCCGAAGAAGGCCGCTCCATCAAGGCAACCTTGTTTGGTATTGGCATTCAGATTGGCGTTCGCGAAGACAAACTGGTGGTGATTTCCCCGATTGATGACACTCCTGCCGATAAAGCCGGGTTGAAAGCGAATGACGAGATTCTGGAAATCGACGGCAAAAACACCAAGGGCATGTCTGTTAAAGAAGCCGCTGATTTGATTCGCGGCCAGAAAGGCAGTAAAGTCCAGTTGCTAATCCGTCGCGATGAAAAACCGGCGAAGAACTATTACATTGTTCGCGATGAAATCAAATTAAAATCGGTTTCGCTGAACAACCCGTTCAATCAAACCGTTCCCACCAGTATCGGCTATGTCAAGCTGTCCACATTTTTAAGCAGCAACGCGGCGCAAGAAGTGCAAAACGCGATGAAAGACCTCAACGGCAAGAGCGGTTACATTCTGGACTTGCGTTCCAATCCGGGGGGTTTGCTGTCCAATGCCATCCGCATTGCCGACTTCTTCCTGGAAGAAGGCGCGATTGTCAGCACCGTGGATAGGGATGGCTATAAAGAAGTGCGGTATTCCAGTCCGTCGGTTCTCACCAGCAAGCCGTTGGTAGTGTTGATTAACGGTGGCAGCGCCAGCGCCAGCGAGATTTTGAGCGGCGCGCTGAAAGACAACAAACGCGCGGTCTTGATTGGCGAACGCAGCTTCGGCAAGGGGCTGGTGCAGGAGATCAATCAACTGCCCGGCGGTTCCGGCGTCAATATCACCACGCAGCGTTATCTCACGCCGCATGATACCGATATCAACAAAAAAGGCATCGAGCCGGACATTAATGTCGAGCTGACCGAAGAGGACGCCAAGGGCAAAAAAGACCCGCAGCTAGCCAAGGCGATTGCCGTGGTGGAAGAAATGATTAAAGGCAAAACGGTGAAAGATATCATCAACCAGCACATTGCAACGCAAAGTGCGCATCCGTCGCCCAAGGCTGGTACGGCCAAAGTGACGCCTCAGTAACGTTTTTCCCCAAATAAGCCAGATACACAAAATTCCCGTGAAGCTGCCCGTAAGGCTGTTGAGCGGGAGTTTTGCTTTCTAGTTGCCCCACAAGAGCAGTTGCTTGAACAGATCGGGCTTAATGACGCGGAAGCAAGCGTGTACCTTTCCTCC
>CAZXUP010000307.1:0-3104 GCA_964643815.1 uncultured Vampirovibrionales bacterium | reverse complement strand
TAAACGTTTCATCATGCAGCATCATGTCCAACACGGCTGCCACCACTTCCGGGCCGAACATCGTGTTGCTCATCGGGGTGCGATGAATATCCGTTACCGTATTCCCGATAATGACGATTTTGTCTTTAAACGAAAACAGGCCGCTTTTCTCATGGTGCGGGATGTTGTACAAGCGCCCTTGCTCATCCAGCGTCAGCTTTTGGCCGTCGATGCTGCGAATGATATCAATGATGGGAATTTGCCGGTAAATATGCCCGCCACCCAGCAATGGGTTGCTCTTCTCAGGGCTGATGGAACTAATCTCTTCGCGCAACGAGGCCTTGTCTCGAACCTCGGGAGGGCTGGCGTCCAGGATTTGCCTGAACAGGAGTTTTGGATCGCGCCAGTTGATGAGGACTTTCTCGCCATCCAGCAGCGGGATCGTTTTACCGGCAAAGGTCACGGCTTCCGGCGTGTAGAAAATCGCATCGCTGCCCAGAATATCCAGGGCGGGCCGGATTCCCAGATAGGTGTAGAAATTGCCTTTGTAGCCCTTGTACAGAATACTGGCAGAACGAATGTAGGCATCCTGGTAATAATCGATGGAGGGGACGCCGATGCTGGCCAGTGCCGTCATGATCGGTTTGATGGTCGGAAAGGTATAACAGCGGGTCAGTTTGCGCTCCACTTCTTCCGGCAAGGGCTGGTCGAGATGCACTTGCAGAGCGGAGCGTTCCAGTAGCCTGAGAAATTCACTGTCATTTTTGTGGGCCATCAGGTATCCGTTGTACGTGCAAAGACGGCTGAACGCGCGTTCAACCAGGCTGTCGTAATTGGATGGCTGTTTGGAGGCCGTTTCCACAACGTGAGAGGCTGCCGAAAAGCGCTCAATTTGCCTGGTTCTGAAATCCAGACGCTGCGCAGCCTGCCACAACATGGGTTCAAACCGGACGGGATGGAATAGGGGCCCCAGTCCCAAATCTTTGATGGGACTGATGCCTGTAAATGGCATGAAGCGGTAGGTGATGTTGGCTTTTTGGGCGAGATAGGGACTGATCAGGGCCTCATAAATCAGGGCTTCGGTAATTTGCCCTTGAATTTCCTCGCTTCTGCCTTTATAGGTTTGCGCTTGTCGTTCAATAAAAGGGCCTAGCGGTGTATCCATCCGATCGGCGGCGTAGACGCGACCGTGTTTGCGAATGGCCTCGGCAAACACCTCGTCGCCCGGCTTCGGATCTTTAAACTCCAAGTCGATAATAACCGCCTTGCTGCCTTGGGCGCTTAAGTAATCCAGCACCTTCGCCAGCACCTCGCGCGGTAGCGTCAGGCTGCTCAGGCCCATCTCCGGGTGGGTGCGGATGTACTGGTTGGTATTCTCGTCAATGCCCAGGATGACAATATCCCTGGAGGGTGCGGCATGCGGGCCCGGAATTTTATCGGCCCGGTAGCGCAGCTTAAGATCGAGAAGGGCCAGTTCCATACTGTCCAGCGTTCCCAGGCGAACCAGAACCACCAGGCCGATGGTGAGAATCGTCCCGACAATCAACGTCCAGAAAATAAACTGGAAGTACCGGTTGTTGATTAGCGGGTCCAGCAGTTTCAGCCAGCCCGAAAACGTAAAGCGCGCGTTCATGCCTTCATTGTAGCCGTGGATTTCAGGTCCTGATTCCTCTTATAAGAGGGCACGGCGGCGTTTTTTCGTTGGGATGAAGGAGTCTGGTTTTTGGGAGGGCTTTCCGTGGTATATTCGATTGTGTTCTGTTCTAAAAATCGGGCATGTGGGATAGACCGCTCGGTCAATGCTTAGGATGTTGGGTTTAAGCTATGATGAGCTTACTGAGAGTTAAAACGGCGGACTTGGTATGATTTGGCAAGGTTTCGACAGGTTTAGCGGATATAAAGCTTTTCAGGTAGTTGCTTTGGGTGTGATGCTGTGTACGCAAGCCGCAATGGCCCAGGATGAGAGCCTGATGATGGTGAGTGTCGCCTCGGAACCCAAGGCGCATGCCAAGACCGTGGAAGCTCGTGTCACAATTGACGCGCCGCCCGAGCTGGTCTGGGAAGTCATGACCGACTATCCTGAAATGAAAAACATTTTGCCGGGTTATGAGAAAAGCAACGTTGTAAAGTCTTCGGCGGCGGGTAAAGTGGTGGATATCGCCATGAAAGTGGCGGCTTTTCTGCCCACATACAAGTACCAGGTGCAGGTAAAAGAGAGCCGACCGGCGTATCAAATCCGGTTGAACCGGATCTCGGGGGATTTCAAGGCGTTGACCGCCACCTACAAGCTGGTGCCGGAACACAATAACACCAAAACCCGCTTGGTATACAGCCTAAACATCGATCCGGGCTTCAACCTGCCGGGCTCGCAAAGTATTTTGAAGAACAACACCGAGAAATCCCTCAAGGCGCTGGAACGGCACATTGAGCAAGAGGCCCGTAAAAGGCTGATTGGACAGCGATAGGGTTTCTCGATATATTAACAGGCATGAATCTGTTGACGGTTGACATCGGCAATACGGACATCAAGTTCGGCATTTTTCAGGATGATATGCTGACGACCCAGTGGCGTGCCAGCGGAACCCGGACCCATCCTGAAAAGTTCAGCGCAACGTTGCGGGATAGCTTGGCGCGAGCGGGTGTTGGGTTTGATGCTTTGGTATATACCAGCGTGGTGCCGGATGTCGAGTATGTGTTCCGGAAAACCATCCAGTATTGCTTTAATCTGCCGGATAGCCGGGTTTTTGCCGTCGATCCGCGGCGCATTCGTCTGCCGATCAACCTGGGAAACTATCCGTTGGAGCAACTGGGGATGGATCGGCTGGTGAACGCCTGCAGCGCCCGGCTGTTACACCCGGATACCGATTTGATCATCGTGGATTTTGGTACGGCGACGACATTTGACCTGGTCAATGTCCGGGGAGATTACCTGGGAGGCGCGATTGCGCCGGGCCTGTTGACGTTCAGCGACAGCCTGCCCGAGAAAACCTCTAGGTTGCCGCGTGTTCCCGTTCTGGGCCGGATGTCTGAAGAAGTTCGGATGGGGATGGATACCGAAAGCTGTATGTTGGCAGGGCTGGGTTTTGGCTATCGTGGCCTGCTTAAAGAATTGCTTGAAGCTTCGG
>CAZXUP010000306.1:1320-3130 GCA_964643815.1 uncultured Vampirovibrionales bacterium | reverse complement strand
GGTGGCGGACATGCTGACGCTGTGGGAAGACGGCTATGATGTCGTCTACGCCACCCGAAAGCACCGGGAGGGCGAGAGCGCCTTTAAAAAGATGACGGCGGCGATGTACTACCGCCTGCTGCGCAGCCTGACGGATATTTCCATCCCGGTGGACACGGGGGATTTCCGGTTGATGAGCCGCCCGGTGGTGGATGCGCTCTCCGGCATGCGGGAGCGGAACCGCTTCATCCGGGGCATGGTCAGCTGGGTCGGTTTCCGGCAGACGCCCATCTATTACGAGCGGGATGCCCGTTCTCAGGCTGAAAATGACCCGCTTTGCGATGGATGGCTTGCTGTCGTTCTCCAAAGTGCCGTTGCAGTGGATTACCACGCTGGGGTTCATCATTTCAGGCACCAGCTTCCTGGGAATCCTGCTGGTCCTGTGTTTAAAGCTGATGACCACCGTTCATGTCGAACCCGGTTGGTCGTCCATTATGATCGGGATTTTGATGCTGGGCGGTATTCAGTTGATTTGTATCGGGATGATTGGCGAATATGTCGGTCGGATTTTTGACGAGGTGCGCGGTCGTCCGCTGTATCTCGTGCGTCAAATCGATTCCCGGAAGGAGAGTCGTTCGCTTCACCCCGAAGCTGCCGAAGCAACACGATTTACAACACGCAAACAGGAAGATAAAACCGCATGAACATGCAAGCCGTCCAACCTGAACACACGCAATCCCAAACCCTGACCGAGCGCCAGAAAACCGAAGCGGCGTATCACGATATGTGGGCCGAGTCGATTGATTTTTCGGAAATCGATCCCGATGTGACGTTTGAAGCGATTACGGCGCAAGAGTCCCGCTATATTTTGTCGCGGATGGGATCGCTGGTGGGCAAACGGGTGCTGGACCTGGGTTGCGGTTCCGGTGAAAGTGCGGTTTATTTTGCCAAAAAAGGCGCGCAGGTGTGGGCATGCGATATCTCCGCAAAATCAGTTGAGATTACCCAAAAGCTGGCGGCTCATCATGGGGTGACGGTCGATGCAACGGTGAGTGCGGCTGAGCATCTGCCCTACCCGGATCAAACGTTTGATTTTGTCTTTGCCAATGGCGTGCTGCATCACGTTGATATTCCACCCACGTTGCAAGAAATCAAGCGGATTTTGAAACCGGGCGGCGAAGGCTTTTTTATTGAGCCGCTGCCGTATAACCCGGTGATTAATGTGTATCGGGTGCTGGCCAGCGCAGTGCGTACGCCGGATGAAAAACCATTGGACAGCAAGGATGTCGCTCAAATCCGGGCGGTGTTTCCGTCAGTTGAAATTCGCGGCTTCTGGCTGTTTACGCTGGGTCTGTTTTTGTACTTCTTTTTGATTGAGCGCGTGCATCCCGGCAAGGTGCGCTACTGGAAAAAAGTGCTGTACGATGCCGACAATTACCGTGGATTGTTTGGTTTTCTCAAAAAGCTGGATGACTGGACGTTGCCTCGCCTCCCGTTTTTATCCGCCTTGTGTTGGAATATGGTGATTGGGGTGCGGCGCGATAAATGAGCACGGCCAAAGTTGCCAACCTGTTTTCCTCGGACACCCTCTCGGGGGGCATGAATTATTTTGATTACGAGGTTGCCATTGCCAGGGAAACCTTGATTCCGTGGTTACAAAAATTTTGCAACCTCAATGAAATGGTGGTCGGCGATTTTGGATGCCATCAGGGTGGTATTTTGGAAGCCCTGAGAACCTATGGCCATGTGCGGGCGGGAACAGGCTACGAGTTGGATATGCTCAGTGTTCAAAGCAGCCCGTTTGTGCCGGATGCCAATTTTCACCTGGAAA
>CAZXUP010000306.1:385-1310 GCA_964643815.1 uncultured Vampirovibrionales bacterium | reverse complement strand
AATCGGGGATGTCACGAAGTTGGATCCGGAGCAGCACCAGTTTGATTTGATTCTGATTCGCGATGTGCTGGAGCATATTCCCGATTACCATGCGGTGTTGGAGAACGCCCGGCGTTGCCTGCGTCCAAATGGTCTTATTTTTATTTCGTTTCCGCCGTATTACTCGCCGTTTGGCGGCCACCAGCAAGCGGCATCCAATTGGGCGCGGTGCGTGCCGTTTTTACATTATCTGCCACGTTCCATGTTTTTTAATGTGGTGGAAACCCGGGACACGGCGTATTTATCGGCCGCGAGTTCCTTGTTTGACATGCAGTCGGTGGCGGATACAAAAATGACGCTGACCAAGGCTGAGAGTGCCTTTCAAGAGGCCGGTCTGCAAGTTCGAGCGCAGGAAAAATTCCTGCTGCGTCCGGAATTTAAAGTGCGTTACGGCTTGCCGACGCTGGGAAACAGTTTCTTGTCGGAAATTCCTGGGTTGCGCGAGATGGTGACGATGGGCGTTTATTATCTCCTCACCCCTGCCGCCCCGAAGTAGATCGACTCTTCTCGTTGGAGAGCGAAACGGCTCGGGCTACAATAGTGGGGTTATGAAAAAACGATGGTGGATCATTGCAGCCATTGTTGCAGCCTTGCTGATAGGGGGAGGGTTGCTGTTTCTGTTTGCCCGGCCGGAGGCGGTGCCTGCGGTTCGGCTTGAGCAGAAGGATGTCATTGCCACGTTGACGGTGACGGGTGAGGTGCATGCGGACAGGGCCGTGGCTGTCAGTTCGACGGTGAGCGCGTACATCCGGGAGATTTTTGTGGATGAAGGCGATGTGATTGCGCCGGGACAAGCCTTGGTGGCTTTGGATACGGATGAGGCCCAGGCCCGGGTCAGCGAAGCGCGCGCGCGGGCCAGGCAAGCGGAAGAAGCGTATGCCGATGT
>CAZXUP010000306.1:0-375 GCA_964643815.1 uncultured Vampirovibrionales bacterium | reverse complement strand
ACAGGCCCAGGCGGCTGTCAACGTGGCGCAAGCCCGGCTGGAGAACGCCACAAGAACGGCCCAGCGCTTTGAAAGACTCTACCGGGAGGATGTCGTCAGCGTGCAGGAATACGAGAACGTGCAACTGGAAGCGGATGTGGCGCGTCGGGAAGTGCAACGCCTGCAGGCCGATTTGGCGGCGGTTCGAACACAGCGGGTGCAAGCCGGTGCGCAACTGGAGCAAGCCCGTCGCGGACCCACTCAGCCCGAACTGAAAGAAGCCGCGGCTGCCAGCCGGGCGGCTCAGGCCAATGCGCGCGCTGTTGAGGAACAATTGAAGAATTATCGCATCATCAGCACCATGCAAGGTGTTGTGACGGAACGCGTACAAGATCC
>CAZXUP010000305.1:0-3132 GCA_964643815.1 uncultured Vampirovibrionales bacterium | reverse complement strand
ATCCAGCCTGATGCGGGAAGGCTGGATGTCAGTTGTCCGCCCGCTTCCACAAACAGGCTGGTCAGCTCAGCCTCTCCCAGCATCGCAAATAAGGCTTTCAAATCAAGGCCGCCGCCCGCCTCGTTAATCTCAAGCACCTTGACCCCTTGGGCCTTGGCCTTTTGGGCATTGCTTTTATTATGCTCAATATTGGAAGTAACGACCCACACGGCGCCTTCGCCTTTAAACACGTCGTATCTATCCACATTCAAACGAAACCGGCGATCCAGAATAATCCGGATTGGTTGCTTTTTGATGTTGGGGATGTCCCGCACGGTCAGTTTCGGGTTATCGGCAATTACGGTTTCAGCCGTGGTCACCACCGCATCGTATTGCTGGCGCAAGTAATGCACGTATTGGCGGGAAAAATTGCCCGTCAGCCATTGGCTTTCACCGTGCCGGTTGGCAATCTTGCCATCAAAGGTAAGACCCAGCTTGACCGTCACAAACGGCAAGTTGGCCACCGTGTAGTGAAAGAAAATCTCGTTCAGCTTTTTGCACTCGGCCTCCAGGTAGCCGTAACGAACGGAAATGCGCGAATTCTGGAGCGCATCCCGGCCTGCACCCGACACCAGCGGGTTTGGATCGAGCGTACCGCACACCACCCGCTGAATACCGGCTTCGACAATGCGCTTGGTGCAGGGTGGTGTTCTGCCCTGGTGATTACAGGGCTCCAGGTTTACGTACAACGTGCCGCCGTTGGCTTTTTCCCCGGCCTGATCCAGCGCAATCACTTCGGCATGGGCTTCGCCCGCCCGCTGATGATAGCCTTCACCCACCACACGGCCCTGGGCATCCAGCACAACAGCGCCCACGAGAGGGTTGGGGCTGACCGTATCCGCCCCCAACTGGGCCAGATACAGGCAACGGGCCATGTAGGCTTCATCTATGCTTTGATACAGAGGCGGCGATTGTACAGGCATATGCCCATTATAAGATCCGCTTCCACCCCAGGGGAAGCGGGCTTCATTTAAACGCCCTCTCCAAAAATCAAACCAAAAAAAAGGTGCCTGTGTCAGGCACCGTGTGGTTCATCAGGGAAAGAGAGAGGTGTGGGAAATCTTTGCTTGCTGAAGGTATCGGACGGATGACAAAAGGCTTGATACACTGTCTGGAGGATATAAAGATGGACACCCACGGAAGAAAAAAGAAAAGTGCCAGGATTCAAATGAATCAAGGCACCGTGTGGTTCATCAGGGAAAGAGAGATGTGGATTTACATAAGGGGTATCGAACCCCGGCGGCAAATCTTGATACTCCGAATGGGGGAGATTGGAAGAAATACGACCTATTTTTAAAATCGCTAGCACCAAAATGGACGGGCAGGGTTTTATGCAATTGAAGACAGGGACAAACGGCTGGGTTGTTAATAACCAGAGAGCAAGACAGGGGCTAAACAAGAAGCATTTCAACGCGGGTCGGTGGGGCTTTGCCCGCACATCACTTCCGAGAGGGGACAAGCTGGATAAGGGGAAGAGAGCATGACGACCAAAACAGGCGAAAATCAGGGCGGCAATTGGCTGATCGAGCTGGTTTGCCCGGGGGTTTTTACAATCATTTTGCTGGGCTGCATGGCCCACTTATGGGTCTGCATCGCACAGGCACAACCGCATAGCGCAAGCACGGAGTACGCCATTTCGGCTTTTGCCAACTGATATCACACCATACAGCCCGGCAGCGATGTGCATGCGTCCAGACAACGGATGACTTATAATAGTTCTGAATCACACTCAAAATGGGCTACACTGATCGTATGACGCATCTTTGCTACACGCTGGAAGAAGCGGCAACCCATCTAAACCTGTCGGAGACCGTACTGGTTCGGCTGTCACAGTATTTCAAGGTGCCCAAATCGGCCTATGAGCCTGTGGGTTATCTGTCGTTCAAAGGCGATTTGCTGTTTGACGAGCAGGATATGACCTTTTTCAGAAAAGTGAAGGAGCGCCTGCTGGCCGGGGAAGGCCTGGATGAGGTAAAAAGCCGGATGCGTCGCGAGGAAAGCCATAGCGTTACCGATATTTCACAGCCTCTCGCACAGCCTGCGCCACCGGTTCCATCGCCTCAGGCAGAGGAACCCAGTCCGCCCATCCCCACATTGCAGGACGAAGCGCCTTACAAAAACGCGGCGCAACGCAATTTTGAACGCTATAAAAGCACCCACCACACCGGACTGACCAAGGTGTTTGAGAACATGATCAAAGAAGTGGGCAAAGACGGCGGACGCGCATCATCGGACAAGTCGAACCCAAAGACATCTGTCCACACACCCGTCAAACCGCTTCGCGGACGTGCCGTTTTACCGGAAGCCCCTCAACCGGAAGCTCGCCTCGAAGCCGATATTTTGCCCTTTAAACGCCGGACAGAACGCCCAACCAACCACACGCCAAAACCGGCAGGCAATGGCGCCGGTTGGGAACAGGCGCTTCAAGACGCAATCAACCATCCTCGCGCGCTGAATGCCCGGTTGAAAAACGCGGCCATGTTGCTGCGGGATCGGGCGCTGGAAGGGGAGCATCATCAAGAGCGGCATCCGAACTGAAACAGCTCGCAGGCCAATAGACTTCATGGATCTGGGTTGATGCTGACGGGTTCTGAAAAACATGCGCAACTTTTTGGCTGGAGGTGTTTTAAGGCGAATGCGTCACAGTTCAGGTGATCGGGAGTTGATCGTTCGATGTCTATGTCAGTAATACCAGGACCAGGCCAGTCCAATCGTTTTATGCAGCCCTTGCCGGGCTTACCCCCACTGGAGCCGTTACCGGAACCCCCGGGCGTCCTGTCGTTTCCTGCGCCCAGCGCCGCTCAACCGGCATGGCCCACTGCCGTCCCGACAACCGGCGATTTCACCCACTTCAGGCAACCTGTGCCTCAGACGCCAATCACAACGCCTTCCTTTAACGTGCCAGCCTCGGGAATGCCCGCTGCACCTCAGGCAAACGTCATCAACCCGGCAGCAATAGGTCCAGGTCCAACCACAAGCCCAGTCGGGTTTATGCCGTATCCAATCAATGCACAGCCCGGCATGGGGCCAGCCGTAATGCCTCCCATGATGCCAATGATGCTGGTGCCCATGCCGGGTGCTTTCGGCATGGGC
>CAZXUP010000304.1:1305-3134 GCA_964643815.1 uncultured Vampirovibrionales bacterium | reverse complement strand
CGGCGGACTGAATGCCGATGATAATATCCGCCCTGATACCACCCTGGAAAAAATGGCGACGCTGAAGCCTGCGTTCGATCAAAACGGAACGGTGACGGCTGCGACCTCCTCGCCGCATACCGACGGGGCGACCGCCGTGATGATTGCTTCGGAAGAATACGCACGCCAACACAATCTCCCGGTGCTGGCTCATTTAAAAGCGTTTGCCGGATCGGGCTGTGCGCCGGAAATCATGGGTATCGGGCCGGTGGAGGCTTCCAAAAAGGCGCTCAAACGAGCCGGGCTTAGCATGGCGGATATGGATCTGGTTGAGTTGAACGAAGCGTTTGCGGCCCAGTGCCTGGCGGTGTTGAAGGAATTTGAGACCCAAGGCATGTCCATTCCTGCTGACAAACTAAACATGGATGGTGGCGCGCTGGCCCTGGGGCACCCGTTGGGAGCCTCTGGCGCAAGGCTTGCTGGGAAAGCGGCCTATCTGCTGCAACGAACGGGAAAACGCTACGCACTGGTCACCATGTGTATTGGCGGCGGCCAGGGAGTCGCGCTGATTCTGGAGAATCCGAACGCCTGAAGAACATTTTCAAAACGAATGGAGTGATATGAAACAGAAACGTTCTCAAGCACACAACCCCGAAATTTTTCTGGAGCCATTGGAGACACAGGTTGATTTCGTGCCAGCGCCAGTTCGCAAGCCGGATCGACCCATTAAAAAAGCAGTGGTTGTTGGCGCCGGAACCATGGGTTCGGGCATTGCCGCACAATTGGCCAACGCCGGTGTGAAAGTGCATTTGCTGGATATTGTGCCGGATGGCGCCACGGATCGCGATGTGCTGGCCAAAGCCGCGGTGGAGCGCATGCTGAAAGCCCACCCTGCCAGCGACCCGCTCAATGCCGGTTTTATGGTGCCTGAGAATGCCCGGCTGATCACCCCCGGTAATAGCGAGGATCATCTGGCCGAGGCCGTGCGTGACGCTGACTGGATTGTGGAAGTTGTGCTGGAAGATTTGGACGTAAAACGCGCCCTGTTTGAACGGCTGGATGCGCTGCGCAAGCCGGATGCCATTGTATCTTCCAACACCTCAACCATTCCGCTGGCCGATCTGGTTGAAGGGCGCTCCGACGATTTCCGAAAGCATTTTGTCATCACCCACTTTTTTAATCCGCCGCGTTTTATGCACCTGCTGGAAATTGTCGGCTCGCCGGAAACCGAACCGAAGGTGCTGGAAACCATCTGCCGTTTTGGGGACGTGTCGCTGGGCAAGAATGTGATTCATTGCAAGGACACGCCCGCTTTTCTGGCCAACCGAATCGGGATTTACTTTATGTTCCGCGCCATTAACGAGGCGATTGATCGGGGCATGAAAATTGAAGAAGTGGATGCGGTGTTGGGTCGGCCTATTGGCTTCCCGAAAGAAGGCATTTTTGGGCTGCTCGATTTGGTGGGTGTGGGGATTATTCCGCTCGTCACCAAAAGCATGCTGGATGTATTGCCACAGGGTGATCGTTTTCGGGATTTTGATCATGAAAAAGGTCTCAAGCTGGTAGCGGGTCTTCTTCAGGATGGACGCCTGGGCCGAAAATCTCCTAAAGGCGGGTTTTACCGGATGCACAAACGTGAGGACGGCAGCAAGCAGAAACAGGCGCTCCATCTGGTGAGCGGTGAGTATTACGATGTGGAAAAGGTTCGCCTTCAATCCGCCAAGGCCGCCAAAAAACATGGCCCGCGCGCCGTGCTGGAAGCCCAGGATGATTTGAGTCGTTTTGCCTGGGCCGTGGTGCGAGATACCCTGTTATATGCGGCATGGATGATTCCGGAAATCGGCGAAGAC
>CAZXUP010000304.1:0-1295 GCA_964643815.1 uncultured Vampirovibrionales bacterium | reverse complement strand
CGGATCTCGATGCCGCCTTGCGCGGCGGATACAACGCCAGATGGGGGCCTTTTGAAATCATTGATCGCCTGGGTGTGGACTGGTTCTGCCAGCGCGTGTTGGCGGATGGGCATGAATTGCCGCCAGTGCTAAAACTGGCGGCGGGCCGATCCTTTTATCAGGAGCGGGATGGTAAAACGTACCGGCTGGGCTTTGATTTTGAAAATCAGCAGGCTGAGTATGCCGAACTCCCATGCAAGGAAGGCGTGCTTTGCTTAAGCGATATTCAGCGATCGGGCAAGCTGCTGTTATCCCATCACTCGGCCAGCCTGTGGGATTTGGGTGACGGGGTGGCCTGTCTGCAATTTACGTCCAGGATGAATACGCTGGATCCCTCCGTGTTATGGACGATTCATCAGTCTATTGAATTTATCCAGCAGAGCAATGGGCGATATCGGGCCATGGTCCTCTACAACGAGGCGGAGAATTTTTCATTTGGCGCCAATTTGGGATTGATCCAGGCGGGCTTTACCGCGGCGGAGTCATCCTGGGCCAGAACGTTAGGCCTCTCCGCGCTGATCGAGGGGGCGATGTATCCGTTGATTGAGACACTGGTCTATCATGGTCAGTGTGTCTTCAAAGCGTTGCGTGATGCGCCTTTTCCGGTGGTGGGCGCCCCACGCGGCATGGCGTTGGGTGGTGGCTGCGAAATTCTGCTTCATTGTGACGCACTGCAGGCCAGCTCCGAAACCTACATGGGGCTTGTGGAAAGCGGTGTCGGTGTCATTCCGGGCTGGGGGGGCTGCGTGCGTTATCTGGAGCGCTGCCAGGAAAGCACGAAAATGAAAGGTGGAACAATCCCCCCGGTACGAAAGGCTTTCCAGGCTATCCTGATGCCGCAGGTTTCGGTTTCGACTTCGGCGGGAGACGCGCGAAACAAGCACTGGCTGCGGGAGCAGGATAGCATCACGATGAATCCGGATCGCCTGTTGGCCGACGCCAAGGCCAAGGCCCTCTCCTTGGTGGAAGGCTACAAGCCACCCGAGCCGGTGACTTTCCGGCTGCCGGGCCCGGCTGGCAAAGCTGCGCTGCAGATGGCCATTGATGATTTTTACCTGAAGGGTGATGCAACCTGGCATGATGTGGTGGTTGCCGACGCACTGGCCGATGTGTTGAGCGGCGGAGGCACGCATCCCGGCGCGACCCTGAGCGAAAGCGATCTGGCTCAATTGGAGCGGGAACATTTTCTGTCATTAGTTCAAACCGCACAGACCAAAAAACGGATTGCCCATACTCTGAAAACCGGAAAGCCTCTA
>CAZXUP010000303.1:0-3139 GCA_964643815.1 uncultured Vampirovibrionales bacterium | reverse complement strand
GGTGATCTATACAATAAGGGGGGCTTATAATAAAGAAAGTCGATGGATATTCCGGCCGTGCAGCAATCACAACCCAGTGTATTGAAGGAAGACGAGCTTTTTCAGCAATTGCTCACGATTTTACGCGGGCAGGAACGTCCCGAGGAAGATATTACGGTGGTCACCGAGGCCTTTGAATACGCCCGGCGCATGCATGAGGGGCAGTACCGCAAGAACAGCGAGAACTACATTGTGCATCCGGTCAGCGTGGCGATTATTCTGGCTAAAATCCCCGTCGATACGCACACGGTGATGGGCGCTTTGCTGCATGACGTGATTGAAGACACCCCCGCCACCCCCGAGGAAGTCCGGGAAAAATTTGGAGAAGAGGTGCTGAAGCTGGTGGTTGGGGTGACCAAGCTGGGGAAATTTGAGTTTGCCTCCAAGGAAGACGCGCATGCGGAAAACTTCCGCAAGATGTTTTTGGCGATGGCCGATGATGTGCGCGTGATTATGCTGAAACTGGCGGACCGCCTGCACAACATGCAAACGTTGTGCCACATGAAGCCGGAAAAACAGTTGAAAACGGCGGGTGAAACGCTGGAGATTTTTGCGCCGCTGGCCAACCGGATGGGAATGGGAAAAATCCGGGCCGAACTGGAAGACTTGTCGCTCAAGTATCTCGATTCCGAACGGTATCAGGAGATTGAGGACGAGATTGCGCACACCCAGGAAGAGCGTGAAAGTACCATCCAGATTGTGATTGGGAAGATTCAGGATCAGCTGAAGGCGATGAATGTCGAGGCCAAGATTTATGGCCGGGTGAAAAACTATTACAGCATCTACAAAAAAATGCAGGTGCACCAGAAAAAAGTGCAGGAAATCTACGATATCAGCGCGGTTCGGGTTATCGTCAATTGCGAGCGCGAATGCTACGAGGTGCTGGGCGTCATCCACAACGCGCTCACGCCCATTCCGGGGCGCTTCAAAGATTACATCGCGATGCCCAAAAGCAACCTCTACCAATCATTGCATACCAGCGTCATCGGGCCTTACGGGCGTCCGCTGGAGGTGCAGATTCGCACCTGGGATATGCACCGCATTGCCGAATACGGGATTGCGGCGCACTGGAAGTATAAGGAGTCAGGTTCTACCGAGCTGAAGCAGACGGCGGAAGAGCAGAAGATGTCCTGGTTGCGCCAGATGGTGGAGATGAAAGACGACACCGGCGACGCCAAGGAGTACGTTGATTCGGTCAAGCTGGACTTGTTCCGTGATGAAGTCTTTGTCTTTACGCCAAAGGGGCGTGTGGTGGTGCTGCCGCGCGGCTCCACCCCGGTGGATTTCGCCTACCGCATCCATACCGAGGTGGGCAATACCTGCACCGGCTCCAAGATCAACGGGCGTATTGTGCCTTTGACCCATCAGCTCAAGAATGGCGACATTATCGAGATTATTACCAACAAAAAAAGCTCGCCTCGCCTCGATTGGATTACCTTTGTCGCGACACAAACCGCTAAATCCAGAATCCGGCAGTGGTACAAAAAGCATTACCGCGAAGAGCACGAAGATCAGGGTCGCAAGCTGCTGGAAGCCGAACTAACCCGTGCCGGAATGGACGAAGCGGTGAAAAGCGGCAAGCTGGCCCAGGTGGCGGGCGAGTTAAACTATACCGATCTGGAAGATATGCTGGTGGCCTTGGGTTATGGCGAAATCAACACCAGTCGAATTACGAACCGCCTGAAAAAAGAGCCCGAGACGGATTACGATCCGCTGCTGCACAGCATGGCCAGTCGGCAAGAACGTTCCAGCGCGCCTGGTAATAAGGACATCCAGGGGTTGGAAGGAATGGTGTACCAGAACGCCAAGTGCTGCAATCCGCTGCCGGGAGAAGGCATTATCGGTGTGGTTACGCGTTCCCGGGGAGTCATGATCCATCGGGATGACTGCCCCAACCTGTCGCATTCCAACCCCAATCGTCGCATGTATGTCAGTTGGGAAGGCGAAAACCATACCAAGCATTCTGTGCGGTTGGATATTCATGTGATCGACCGGGTAGGCGTGCTGAAGGACATTCTGACGAAGATTTCCGACCTCAACGCCAATATCTCCAACACCAAGGTCAAAATTCTGCCCGATCAGACGGCCATGGTAGAGGTGACGGTGGATGTGGATGGCTTGAAGCACCTGGATCGCATCCGGGACGCCATTCAGCAGCTGAATGATGTGATTAATGTCCGCCGTCAGCGGGGTGGACGACTTTCGGGGCGCAAGGACAAGCCCTCGGTTTAGTGTGCTGTCCTTGAAATCAGGCAAAGCGCTTTGAGGGGTGTTTTTCGGATTTTCAAAAAAGCGCGCGTCTTTGTTAAGTTTTATTGAAAAAAACCTAAACTTTCCATTGGCTTTGCCGAATTAATTATTCAGACTGCATTGGCATTCAGTATGAGATGTCTTGCGGCTCTCCCGAATGCGACTGGTATCGGGTCAGCCTGAAAAGCATCGGCCTGAAGAGGCAGCAGGAAGGATATCCGTTTGTTTGTGAAAGTGTCGATGGATGAGTTGGCCGGTTGCCCCGCGCTGGAGTACGACCTGTATTCCATGAGCGGAGAACTGCTTTACGGTGTGGGCTACCCATTAACCGATGAAGAGTTGCTGCGTCTGCGGCACAGCAGCTTCTATCGCAGCCTGGATGTTTTGCCCCTGGATGCCGCACCAGGGATGGATTCTATTGACCATGAAGGTCGTCTTTATCAGTTTGAGGCCGGGTTGACCGAGCGAGAGCGTCGTGAGCTGGCGCTGGAGGAAGCATCGGAGCCTTTGTTGGATTCAGAGTTGTCCAGTTCGTGCGTCAGTTCCATCAGTCACTTCTGGGATCGCCTGCGTAAGGGGGCTACGCCGGACATCGCCTTGTGTGAGGTCATTCGGGATAAACTGATTTCGGAGGTCACCTCCAAGGTCGATCAGATCCAGTACCTCAGTCAGGTGCGGGTTCGGGATGAGTTTACGTACTCGCACATTCTGGATGTGACGGCGCTCAGCATCGCGCTGGCCGTCAAAGCGGGTTTCAATAAAAAAGAAGTCCAGGAGATTGCGTTGGCCGCCATTCTGCACGATTTGGGCAAGCTGATTTTCGGGTTCTCCATTTTCTGGACGTACGTAT
>CAZXUP010000302.1:0-3153 GCA_964643815.1 uncultured Vampirovibrionales bacterium | reverse complement strand
TTTTTTGGCAACGCCAAGCAGCGTTTCCAAGCTATCGGCCTCTTCAAATGCCTGACGTTGGCGGCCAATATTCAGGATGCCCGTCTGAAGCTTTTTGGTCAGGGTTTTGACCTCAGCGGCACTTAAAGACAAATTGGGCAGGATGATTTTGGAAACGCGCCAGAGGGCGTTCTCAAACTCCAGTCGTTCGACCGCGTTGCGCACACGGCTCTCGACACTGACCACCAGCCCTTGCTTGCTTAATACGGATTGAATCATCTCCTGGGTGTGACGATCTCCACCCGCAATCCGAATCAGGCGCGGCACGGGCAAGAGTTCTACCGGCCCTTCAATCGACCCAAATGCTTTGGACGACACCAACGCCGCCTGTTCATCCGGGCTTGGCAGTCCCCGGACAATTTTCCCGACAACACGCAAGCGGGCCGCCTCATCCAGCAAGGGGTACCGTCTGCCCAAATCGGTCAATGCGCGCATCAAACCGGTAATCATCCGGCTAAACAACAAGCCGTCGCCGATGAGTACAATAGCGGGCACCAGTTCGGATACCGGATCGCGCTTCAAAAGCTCCTTTTTAGGGACGAAAAACCCGAGCGCCAGCAATTTCTCGACATATTCGACAAAATCATCCAGGACACCCTGCCAGTCTTCCGGCGTCGGGGCCACCAGGATCACTTCCGGCAGCTTGCCGCGATACAGGGCATCGGTATAGCTGTTGAAGAACCGCCCGGACAGTTCAAAGTCTTCGTCCTTCTGACCGTTCTTGATTCGCAGACCGGCGCGGGTTTTGAAATCAAGCGTTTCCGTCGTGTCCCGGTACCCTAAAATCAGCTCGCCCTGACCACCGTGTACATAAGACACCGCTAGCGGGTTCAGCGGCATGCAACCCAACGCGCCACGCTTTAAAACGGGTTTCGGCAATTCACCGCGCTTTGTTTTCGGAGTTTGAGACGACAAATCCGTCCTCCACCAACCGATTGCTTCCAAACCGGATCAAAAAACACTCTTCCATTATTGTACTACTCCGAGGCACGCTCCGTAAGCTCTCTAGGCTCACTCATTTGGATGATCTTGCTTTAAAACCTGAGCCAAGAAGGATCGGGACTCCACGGCTGGGCGCAACCACCATCAATGCACGTGTTGGGCTTAAAGTTTCCACGCGTGGAGACAAGACCATTATAGTAGAGTAAAATTTGTACCGCCTTGCCAGGTCCATCCGCCACGGTCGTGATATCTTGCTTGCCGTTGGGATCAAAATAAAATACGATGGCATGTAAACTGCTCGTTCCTGCAAAGCCCACTCCAGCAGCATCTCTTACAAGCAACCTGCTTCCACTATGTAACACCAGACATAGAGCATTGGGTGAAGCACAGGTTACGCTGATGCCCCCTGGCACATCATCCAGCGTTGTCTGGGAGTCCACACTAATATAGTTCATGTATGGCGTCAGGTCGGAGGGTTTGGTCGTGGATTTAAGGTTTCCACTGTACTGAAGCTGCTGAAACGCCTGGGAGATCATACCCATCGCTTCTTTGGTTTTGGCGCTGGCTTCTTGGTGGACTTGTGCCTGCAACACCTTGGGGATGGTAAATGTGGCGATCACCCCCAAAATCGTCAGGGCAATTAATAATTCGGCCAGTGTGAAGCCAGGGAAGGGGCTGTGGGCCGGTTTAAACCGCCGAATCCGGCTCGGAGGGGGGGGGGGTAATGGGTTCAGACACCGTCAAATCAGGTAACCATCTTAGTTTCATACCCTTCAATCCTTCTTTTGTTCGACTCTGTACGGATTACAGCCCATCACGGCGAATAATGCTCAAAACAGTCCACATGTGTATTATACGGCCCTCTCCCCTCAAAACTTGAATTGGACCGAAAAAACCCGGTAAATTAGCGGGATCTGGATTTCAGCGCCCGATCCATCTCCCGCTTGGCGTCGCGTTCGGAGATGGCTTCCCGCTTGTCATGCAATTTTTTGCCCTTACACAGGCCCAAATCCACTTTCACCCAGCAGCGCTCAAAATACAGCTTGAGCGGAATCAACGTCAAGCCGGATTCTTTTGTCTTGCCAATCAGCTTCTTGATTTCCTGCTTCGTCAGCAACAGCTTCCGCACCCGGTCGGGCTGATGATTGTAATGCGTGCCTTGTTCGTAAGGGCTGATTTGGAGTCCGTAAAGCCAGACTTCGTTGTTCTGGATGCGGGCATGGCTGTCGTTCATCGAGACTTTACCGCCACGAATAGACTTGATTTCAGTGCCGGTCAGAACAATCCCCGCCTTGAAGGTTTCCAGCACAAGGTATTCGTGGAAGGCCTTTTTGTTATTGACCACCACGGAGGATTTTCTCGCTTTTGTTTTGTCTTTTGTCGCCATATCTATACTTTAGCCGAAAAGTAGCTGGTTGTTTCTCCATATATTAGTGGATGTGGGGCCGTTCCCTCCCCACCCCCCTCCCTGTCAGATCCCTCTTCCCCTCCCTCTTGTCATTCCCGCGCAGGCGGGAATCCAGGGAAAGTGAGCAAAGGTGCCAATCAACTAAAGCATTGTGAATTTCTCTCTCCAACTTGTTGACTTGGATTCCCGCCTGCGCGGGAATGACAGAGGATGCGCGGAATGACAGAGGATGCGCGGAATGACATTGTTCAACCTGAATGCCGATTCGCTTCGATCACCGGTCGTTTATAATGGGTGTGAGTTTTTAATGGGTACTATCGCACAATGATCAAAATCAGAGCCTTGAGACCCGGCGATCTCAAGCAGGTGCTGAACCTTTTAAACCGCTACACCGAACGGGAATCGGAGTATTCGATGCTGCAAAAGATGCAGCAGCTTTACATCCCCATGCACCGGCTCAGCCAGTTGTTACCGCTCAACTGCCAGTTTATGCCCGCCATCTTTGTCGCCATCTCACGAGAGAAAGTACTGGGCCTCATCTGGCTCAGCAAAGACGGGGAACATCCCCGACGCTGGAAGATTGACCATCTCATCCTGGACCCCGAGTCGTTCTCGTATGATGTCGGCACCCAGTTGGTGAATTATGTCATCAACCGCTACGGCGGCGACGGGGTACAGACCTTTCTGGCCTATGTCGACCAGTACTACAACACCGGCCTGGGCTTGTTGAAATCGTGCGGGTTCCGGCGCTGCGGGCGCTCGCA
>CAZXUP010000301.1:0-3166 GCA_964643815.1 uncultured Vampirovibrionales bacterium | reverse complement strand
GCAGCAGTAGTTGGCCTCGGCCTTCACTTCGGCCGAGGTGTTGACATAGGCCACCACGGGCAAGCCGGGATGATCCGCCTTGAACGTTACCAGCTCTTCGCGGGTGATCATATCGGCCATCGGACAACCCGCGTTAGGGTTGGCGAGATAAACGGTCTTGCCGGGGTTTAGCAGCTTGGCGGTTTCCGCCATAAAATGGACGCCGCAAAAAACGATGACATCCGCATCCGTCGAGACGGCCAGTTGGCTCAGGCCCAGCGAATCCCCGTGAAAGTCCGCTACATCCTGCACTTCGATACGCTCGTACAAATGGGCCAGAATGACGGCCTTGCGTTCTTTTTTGAGCGCCTTGATATCGCGTATCAGCTGTTGCTTACGCTCTGCGGGAGAAAGGGTGGGGGTTGGCTGTGCGAGGGACATGGGACGGTGCTTCTATAATAAAGGGATTGGGAAGGCTGGTGCCCAGTCTAACTTAGACGAAAGGGCGTGTAAAATGTTTGCTTGAGGTTCTCTGTTCAGAAAGCGTTCTTTTTATTGAACGTGATTCGCGATGGTCGATCAAAACCCGATAGATTCCACTATTGTTTGAGTTTTGAATTAATGCTTTACTAAAAATCTTGAAAAATCCACCCCTGCCTGCATTTCTTCGGTTTTCCTTTTGGGGAATTCTTGCCCTCAGAAGCTTCGCTTCCCGGGGCTATGGAGATAAGCCCAAGATGCAAGAGAGACAAAGGTTTTGTTCCCTTTCAAGATAGGGTCTCACACGATACTACAGGGTTAGAAGTTTGGAAATCCTTGTGGTCAGGCGTGGTTTTCTGTTGCAAAAGCCGGGACGGTTGGTATAATCTTCATAGTCCATTTTTGAAAGGAGGTGCACACTATGAATAAAGAAGAACTCGTACAAGAGGTATCCCGCAAGACCAAGACATCTCAGAAACAAGTTGCTGAGATTTTGACCAACACCATTTCCACGATCGAAAAGACCGTTGCGAAAGGTAAGAAGGTGACCTTGGTTGGTTTCGGTACGTTCGAGCCCCGCAAACGCGCTGCTCGCATTGGCCGCAACCCGCAAACCGGCCGCGAGCTGAAAATCGCTGCAAAAGTGGTTCCCGCTTTCTCCGCCGGCAAGAAATTCAAAGAACTCGTTTCCAAGAAATAGTTGAGTCCGTTGTTGAATCAGCTAGAGTAGGATTCGAGATCGCGTTTTTCGCAGTAAACCCAGGATAACATCCTGGGTTTATTGCTTAGTTTCTACAGTATGAGCCTTATTTTTGAGGCGCGACAGTCTGATATAATAAACAGATAGCGTGCCGCATGAGTAAACACTCGTTATGACCATTGATTTGACTGGGATCAATCTTCAGGACTTTCCCCTGTTTAGCCAGGTGGAAGATGAAACTGCCCGGATGTTTGTTTCGATGGGCTATCGGTTTCAATACGAAGCGGGCACTCCTCTGGTGTTGAACAACGATCTGGGTGAAACCTTCTTTTTGGTTTTGAATGGCATGGCCAAGCTGGTGTTGGTCAATACCATGAGCGAAGAAGTGAATGTCACGTTGTTTCGGGCGGGAGACTTTTTTGGTGAACTGTCCATGCTGGAGTCCCGCCCGACCCGCAGCGCCAATATTATTGCCATTACGCCCATCGAGGTTGTGGCCATCCAGAAAAAAGATTTTTTGAAGGCGATGCAGCAGTGTCCGACGCTGGCCTTGAATCTGGCGCGCGTTTTGGGAGAACGCCTGCGCTCCATGAATGAGCGCATGGTCACCAGCCGCTTGCCGAACGATATGCACAAGGTGGCGCATACAATGCTGATTTTGGCCAAAAAAGGAAAAACCTTTAACGAAGGCGGGCCGATTCTGTTGCCGGTGCTTTCACTCAAAGAGTGGGCGGCGTTTTGCTACACGGATGGCGAAGGCTTTATGAAGAGTATGGAGCAACTCAAAGGGCAGGGCATCCTGGAGTGGCAAAATCAGCGAATTGCGATTACCCGGATTGATGCCCTTCGCGAAGTAGCGAAAGTGCATCAGCAACGTATTGATAACATCCAGACTTCATAGGGCATCATGACAATCGCCGCGTTTTTGGATCGGGATGGCACGCTCAACGTCGAGAAGGGCTATATCCGACACGTTTCCGATTTGGAACTGATCCCGGGTGTGGCGCAGGCCATTCGCAAGTTAAACGATGCGGGCATCCTGGCGATTTTGACAACCAACCAAACGGGCGCGGCGCGCGGATTTTATGACCTGGAGCATATTTTGGCGCTGAATGCGCGCGTGGAAAAATTACTGAGCGATCAGGCGGGCGCCAAGCTGGATGCGATGTTTTATTGCCCTCACCTCGAAAAAGGCATTGTGCCCGAGTATGCTGTGGCCTGTACATGTCGCAAACCGGAACGCGGCATGATCGACGCCGCGCTGGAACGCTTCCCGGCGATTGAGTTGGAGAAATCGTATGTGCTGGGCGACAAGGCGAGTGATGTTGAATTCGGATACAACGCAGGTTGCCAGAGCATTTTGCTCAAAACCGGTTATGGCGAGCGGGTGCTGGCTGGCAAGTACCAGACGCTCAAACATCCGCCGCATTTTGTATGCGATGCCGTGCCGCAGGCGGTGGAGCTGATTTTAAGTCGGGTTGGGCTGAGCGCCGTTTGATTTCGAGAATATCTTTTTAAACCAGTTTTGGATAGTGGTGTACCAGTTTGAGAGCGTTTTTTTGCACCTGCTCCAGCAGAACATCAGCTTTTGCGACCATTTGAGTTTCATGCCCATCTTGATGAGGCCCTTAAACATGGCGGGGTTGTTTTCGATTTCGCGGAAACGTTTTTCTGTGTCGGCCAGCATTTCTTCCGCTTTTTTCGGATCAAACACAAACGCGCCTTTAATACCGTCGATAATCATGCGTTTCATGTCGCTGTACATCAGCCCGCAATACTTCCAGAGTTTTACAAGCTCATTGACCGTGTCGGTTCTCGATATGGTTTTGTTATCGGTGCTGGCCGCAATTTTGACGCCGAGGCGCGAGAGGAAGACTGCCGGGTGCTGGGCATAGGCAACAGCCGTATATTTTTCTTCTTCGTTGCTGTTTGAAAAGCGACCGAGCGCCTGAATGCCTTTTTGCCGATCCGGCTGGATTCCGTAAACATCCGGTGTGATGCCGTAGG
>CAZXUP010000300.1:0-3193 GCA_964643815.1 uncultured Vampirovibrionales bacterium | reverse complement strand
GGCAACATATGTCCAGGCTCCGGCTAAAAGTTGCCGCGGCCGTCTCGTACGGTTTCTTAACTCCCGGCCAACCCCTCGGGGTTGGCTTTTTGATTGAGTAACCGAAAGGACGAGGCGATGACAACTGGAAAACACACCTTACCGGATGACGGGGAGACTGTCACCGTCAACAAGCAAGCGTTGTGGAACGCGCTGATCAAGCTGGAGCGCCAATGTACGCTCAATAATTTCTTGCTTTACACCTGTTTTACGCGCCTGCGCGAAACTGCCGACCACTTGGCGACGCTCTGGAAAAGTGATGGTCTGGTGCAGGCCAAAAAAGATGTGTATGCGCTGCTGTTTCCCGGCGGTGAAATCTCCGTCAGCGCAAAGAACCTCATGGAAGACTGGCTGGCCGAGTTTGAGGCAGAGCAACGGGAACAGGAATAACGGCACGTCCCGAACGGTCCATCTACGCCAAGCGGTCGATGCGGTTTGACTGAAAGCCGGGCTAGGCTGAAAGCAAATCCCTGATTCAGGAGCATTTGGTATGACGTTTGTTTCCGCGTTGGTTCGTCCGTTTGTATGCCTTGGACTGCTTGCCCTATTAACAAGCACGGCCTGGGCCGATGTCGTCCATCTTCACAACGGCAAAGTATTGCGCGGCAAACTCAGCCGCGCCACCGGCGATATTCTTGAGTTCAAGACCGACTGGCTGAACCGGCAAAACATCCAGCGCCTGACGCTAACCAACCGCCGCGACGTGATTGAACTGAACAGCGGTCAGAAGCATTTCGGCGAGATTATTTATGTCGATAAATTCCAAATAGACATGAAAACCGCAACCGGCCTGGTAAAAATCCCTCGCTACAAAATCCACAATATCGTTTTGGGTACGCCCTTGCAGCAACCCATGAACGATTTTATGGAGAGCGTTGGACAACAGGCTTCTTCACAAAACGCCGTTCCCAAAAGCAGGATGCAGGACATCCCCGTCAGCTTGCCGGGAGGCATGCCCACCCAGCCCAACCAGCGGTTGAACCTGACCGAAGAGGATATGGACGCCATCCCGGCCAACAACGCGTGGATGCCTTAATACATCTCTAACCTTGGGGTGGGTAGAGATCAATCCATGCCTTCAGCTTTCGCTGTGGATGCTTTTCATCGGGGAATAACACCAGCGTGTTCAGCTCGCCCGGACGCAGGTACGTATCCACTTCGGTGCCGGAACGCGCGCCATTGGAAGCCAGCTTCAACTCTTTTCCGTTGAGTTTTATTTTGACCGGCGCGCCATTGCCGTTCTCGCCGTCCTGAATCCAGAGCATGCCTTTCGCACGGCTTACATCAAAGCGGGTCACCACGGGTCGATCCGACTGGCCCGCACCCACGGTGATCGGTCGGGAAGCCAGACTGACGCCCTTGTAATAATGCTGGATGATTTGCGGAAAGCGATACCCATGCTTGTGCATCCAGCTTGCGCCCAACTGGCTCATCCCGACGCCATGGCCAAAGCCGCCGCCTTGTGCGCGCATCGCAATCAGTTGCCCTTTTGGATCTTTAACGGGTGTAAACACCACGTTGCCGCTGGGCAGCATGCGTCCACCATGCATAAGCACTTTGCGAATCAGAAATTCTTTCTTGATCGTCCAGACGCCACGGCTGCCTTCAATGGCCACAACCATCGCCTTGCCGGACGTACCGCGCTCCAGAACCTTGATCGATTTCAAAACACCAATCGAATCCGTCGGCTTAAACAACGGGCTCACAAAATCTTTGGTGCTGCCGTCTTTGGAAACCGTCAACAAGCCCCGATTGATCGTTGCTTCCAGTTCCGCGCGCGTCCAGCGCTTATCCCAACGGTAGTAAGGCGATTCCACATCAAAGCTTTGAATGCCGGGATTGGTCCAGAATTTACGCGCGCCTTCCTCGGTTCGCAAGTTCAAACCTTCAACGGCAATATCCGGTCCGCCTTTCAGATACCGAATCGGCGGCGCAGGATACTGCTTGGTTTTGGGATCGGAAAACGCGTAGGAATAATCTTCGGCATAGCCGCCATGCGATGAACTGAACAACGCCAGAATAGGCTCGCCGTCACTAACACCCACTAACCCTTCGGTGTCGGCAATCGCCCGGTTGCTATCCGGCGTTTCCGTTTGTGAACCCAAATACACCTGGCACAGTTGCGAATCGCAAATGTCAAAGACCTTCCACGGTTTTTCACGCGGACGAATCGCGTAGTTTCTGGCGGCCACCGCCTGCGCCCTCACGGCTTCCAGACCGTAGCGCATGGGTAATTCGTTGGGCACCACGGCTTTTAAATAATCTTCCAGCGAAACAACATTCACCGCCGTCAACTTGTTGGGCGAGGACGATCCGCGCACGATTTCAAATACGCCCCGAAACTGCGGAATCTCTTTGCGGCGCGTAATGTTCATGATTTTCAGGCGATCGTTCGGCTTGACCGGCGACACCAGCAACGGTCCCGGTCGTTGCACCAGATCGTTCAAAGTATTCTTGAGCAACGCCTGGGATGAAGGGGGCGGTGTGGCAGGCACCGTTTGCAAATTGCTTTTGAGATGAAACCCGGTTTGATCCACAGTCACAGTCACCACTTCGCCCGCCCGCGCATTCAGCAGCGACATGCCGGTTGCCTTATCCTGGACGGTGAACGGCCCCGTCCCTGAAATCTGCGTCAGGGGATACTCCCATGCCGTCATATTATCGTCACTGATGCCTACGCGGATCAAATCAGCATCCACGTAACTGCTCTCTTCGTCCAGCATGGCTTTGGCAATCATCGACTGCATCAACAGCACGCCCCAGAGCGCCCCAACCGCCAACAGCGTAAACAGCAGCTTCATTCTGAATTCTTTCATGTCTCTTGTTCCTATCCTCTGCCTGATCCGATTGTACCCAGATCCGCTTCTGGATTCAAATGGCCTCTCTGCCGTATGATGTCACTGAGCATTTAGGATGGATGACGTCGCAAAGACGCACAGGTTTCATGAAACTCATTCCCAATCTCGCGGAACTGGACCGAAAAACCATTCAACAAGCCGGCATTCCGGCGGAAAAACTCATGGAAGCCGCTGGCGGCCATGTGGCCACCGCCATTCAGCGTCATTGTGACCCCAAGCAGACAACCGTCATTCTCTGCGGACCCGGCAACAACGGCGGCGATGGTTTCGTCTGCGCCCGCCAGTTGCATCGTGCG
>CAZXUP010000299.1:0-3216 GCA_964643815.1 uncultured Vampirovibrionales bacterium | reverse complement strand
ACCGGAAATCGTGGGTATTACCAGTGAAGCCCTGGCGCAGAAGATCTCGCATCCCAACGCAAAATACATTCCGTTTGACATCGATGCCATTCGCGCCGAGCTGAAATCCGTGATTCGACCCGGCGATGTGGTGTTGTCGATGGGTGCGGGCAATATTACGCAACTGCTGAGAAACTGGAAGTCATCATGAGCACACCCGGTACCAAAGTCCAGACCAAGCTGATGGGTGCGAATTTCACCACGTACCGCATCGGTGGACCGCTGGAAGAAGCGTATCAACCGGCCACCGAAGAAGAAATGATTGAAATTCTTCAGCGTGTGTATGCTGCAGGCAAAAAGCCGACGGTGCTGGGATGGGGCGGCAATACGATTATCGCGAGCCAGGGCGTCAGCGGCGTGACGATTATCACGCGCAAGCTCGATTGGACGAAAAAAATATCGTCCACCCGTCTGATATTTGGAGCGGGCGTGCATTTGGCGCGTTCAGCCAGCGAAGCGTTGAAGCAAGGCTTAACGGGCGGCGAATACATGATTGGTATCCCCGGCACGATTGGCGGGGCGGTGCGGATGAACGCGGGCGCGCTGGGCCAGGAAACCTCCGACATCACCCGCAGTGTGACGCTGTTTAACATGGAAACCGGAGCCGTTGAAACATGGGGGCCTGGGCAGCTAGGCTTCCGCTATCGCTGGAGCGAGATCGATCCGCAAAAGCATATTGTGCTGAGTGCCGAGATGGAATTCAAGCCGGGTGATGCCGAACAAATCAATAAAATGATGGCCGACAGCGTGTGGTTCCGCAAAGCCCACCACCCCAAAGAGCCCAACGGTGGCAGCGTGTTCAAAAACCCCAGCAAAGAGATGCCCGCCGGTCGCCTGATGGAAGAGCTGGGCGCAAAAGGCCAGTGGCAAGAGGGCGGTGCGATGGTGAGCCCCATGCACGGCAACTTTATTATCAATACTGGTAGCGCAACATCCACCGATGTGTTGAAGCTGATGCTGCGGATGAAACGCGCCATCAAAGAGCATTACGGTTTGGATGCCCACCCGGAAAATTTATTTCTGGGCGATGCCACCGATGAGGAAAAAGAAATCTGGAAAGAATTAACGGATGGTGTAAGCCATTAATCATCTTTTTATAGGCAGGGCCTCCCTAGTCTCTAGTTTTTCTGGCCCTGCCCTGACCCTAAAGGATTATTTTCTATGACTAACATAATTACAAAACAAGCACTGTCAAAGGCAACCCGTATCGGTGTATTGTATGGTGGCCTCTCCTCCGAACGTGAAGTCTCGCTGACTTCGGGAAAAGGTTGTTATGAAGCCCTCAGACGTCTGGGTTACGAAAACGCCATTCTGATTGATGTTGGTCATGACATTGCGAAAAAACTGACCGAGGAAAAAATTGAAATTGCCTATATCGCCTTGCACGGAAAATACGGCGAAGATGGCTGCATCCAGGGCCTGCTGGAGTTGATGGGCATTCCGTACACCGGTTGCCGGGTGGCGGCCAGCGCCTTGACGATGAACAAGGCCCTCACCAAGAGCGTCCTTAAAGATGCGGGTCTGCCCGTGATCGATTCCGTCATCATCAAGGCGGGTACGGTGAATGGCAAACCGGTTGAGATTCCGTTAACCTACCCGGTGATGGTCAAACCCATCAACGAAGGCTCCAGCATCGGCATGAGCAAGGTGGACAAGCCGGCCGACCTGAGAGAGGCGCTCACCACGGCTTTTCAATACGCCGATGAAGTGATGGTGGAGCAGTACGTTAAGGGTAAATCGCTGACAGTGGGCGTGGTTGAAGTGGATGGGGAACCCAAGGTGACGCCGATTCTGGAGTTGCGCCCGACCAGGTCGGAGTGGTATGACCTGGAGGCCAAATATACTGCGGGCGGTACTGAGTTCATCCTGCCCGCCGATCTGCCGGACACCGTGACCCAAGCCATTCAGGAAACCACCCGGCAGGCGCATATTGCCGCGGGTTGCCGTGGCATGTCACGCATCGATTTTGTGACGGACAGCGATAACAAATTTTACATTCTGGAAATCAACACCATACCGGGCATGACCCCGCTGAGCGACCTGCCCGCCCAGGCGAAAGCGATGGGAATCTCGTATGATGAACTGGTAGAATATATCCTGAAAACAGCCGTGAGTTAGTCTTAATAAACTCGTAGTTAGCTGAGAGTTAGCGTGCATGACAGGCGCTGAAAAGCCGGAAGAAATGAAGCAGCAACAAGCGGGTGAATCCGAATCGTCGGGTTTGCCGGAGTTGACTGTTACGGATTGGGATACATTTCTGAGGGAGTCGGTAGAATCGGAAGCGCCGGATGACGAGGAGACTGAGGAAAGCGCTTCGGTGGAATCGCTGGCGGATTATCGCGAGTTGCAAGATCCGACGGCGATGTTGACGTCCGGCAACCCGGTCGAAATGAACGCGCCACCCACCCAGCCTCCTACGCGCAGACGCCGCCGGGATAATGGCGCGGGTGGCAAATCACGGCGGCAGATCAACCGGGTTCGTCGTCGGCAGATGAATTATTTGCAGGAGCGTCGCAAGCAAAAAAGACGCATGGTGTTTTACGGGCGCATCCGTATTGTTTTTAAATTGTGCTTCGCGTTGTTGTGGGCGATTTTGCTGTGGGAGCTGATTCACAGCCCCCTTTGGCTGTTTGACGCGTCCCGTTTTACGCTGCATAACGCGCATGTCATGCAGGCGGGTCAGCTTTCGGGCTGGATTAACCGTGAGGTGGGTAAACCTATTTATGCGATTGATACCGGCAAGTTGGCGCGCAAGTTCAAGAACCATTTTGAGCTGATCGAGCATGTGGCGGTCCGGCGTCGGTTGTTTCCGGCGCGGTTGGATGTGATTGTGCAGGAGAAAAAGCCCTGGGCCGAAATCTACACAGCCGAGCCAACTGCCAAAAAGCCGCTGTGTCCGTATGGCTTGATTGTGCCGAAGGAAATCATCAGCCTGGGCCAATACAATTACCAGCCTGATGCCTATAAAGGCCAGTCGCTGGAGAAAATTATCGTTCCCCCGCGCACACGGCTCAGTCATGACTATCTCGACCGCATCCGGCAGATTGCCTGGCAGGCCCGGCATATTCCAGGTTTGCACCTGGATAGTGTCGATATCCGAAACCCCGAGCGGGTGGTGCTGCGTTTTCAGGAAATCCCCGTGATTGTGGGTCGTCTGGATCGGGCGGTTGATGAACG
>CAZXUP010000298.1:0-3252 GCA_964643815.1 uncultured Vampirovibrionales bacterium | reverse complement strand
CCGGAGATTATCCAGCGCAATCGCAAAAAGGCAGGCAGCGCACAAACGCCTTGAATTGTGTGGGTGCTAAAATAGAGAGGCATTTGCCAGGCTAACCCAAAGAGAGAGTTCCGCAGTGACCATCCAGTTTTCTTCCAATCCCTCATCAGGCTCGCGTTCCAGCAAACGCAAGACGGAAGAATCGGCTGAAAAAATAACGCCGGAACGGCAGCAAGAGCGACCCGGCTTAATGAAGAGCCAGGAAACAACCTACGATAATCGCCTGGAGAATACCATCCGGCCCAAGACGCTGGCCGATTACATCGGCCAATCCGCCCTCAAAGACAGCATCCAGATTGGGCTGGATGCCGCCAAAAGCCGCGCCGAAAAAAACCACAATGAGGCGCTGGATCACCTGCTGTTGTATGGGCCTCCCGGCCTGGGAAAAACCACGCTGGCGATGGTGATTGCACAAGAGATGAACGCGGAAATTCACATCACATCCGCCCCGGCGCTGGAGCGCCCACGGGATATTCTGGGAATTTTGATGGGGATGAAGCCGGGCAGCGTGTTGTTTATTGATGAAATTCATCGCCTCAACAAAATAGCCGAGGAAATTCTCTATCCGGCCATGGAGGATTTCGCGCTGGATCGAACGATTGGCAAAGGCGAAAGCACCAAAATTTTGCGCGTGCCGCTACCGCGCTTTACGCTGATTGGCGCCACCACCAAGGCAGGGTCGCTGTCCGGGCCGTTGCGCGATCGCTTCGGGCTGGTCTACCGCCTCAATTTTTACAGCAATGAAGAGCTGGCCCAGATTGTGGTGCGTTCGGCCCGCATTTTAAACATCGAAGTGAATCAAGACGGAGCGCTCGCCATCGCCAGCCGTTCGCGCGGCACACCTCGCATTGCCAATCGCCTGTTGCGCCGCGTGCGTGATTTTGCGGAAGTGAAACGCGCCAATCAAAAAACGATTGATGACGGCATCGCCTTTGAAGCACTGAATTTGTTTGATATTGATCAGCGCGGCCTCGACCCAACCGATCGCGCACTGTTGAAAATAATCATTGAGAATTTTGCAGGCGGGCCCGTTGGCTTGGAAACCCTGGCATCTTCTCTCGGGGAAGATCCGCGCACCATAGAGGATGTCTATGAACCGTACCTGTTGCAATCGGGGCTGATTAACCGGACGCCTCGCGGTCGTGTCGTCACGGCAAATGCATATCGGCATCTTGCAATCAAGATACCCACGGGATGGAATGAACAAGCCCGTTTGAATTTGGAGTAGGATAACGGGATTTTATGCGGAAACGTTTTAAACCGATTGGGCTGATACTGGGTCTCTGCCTGGTTTTGCTTTGGAGCGCCACAAGCTGGGGGCGAGAAACCATATTAAAACTCAGCCCGCATGTAAAACCGGCGCATAGCGCCATACAGAATGCATCATCGCTCAACCCCAACGAACCCGTTGAGCAAATGGACGTTTACGGCGTGGTGGTCGATGTGCAAAACACGGGCACAGCGCCCACGGGTGGTTTATTAAAACCAATGGATCGCAAAGAAGTTTTGCAACAAGTGACAGTCCGCCTGGATACCGGGGATCGGAGTTCTGGGCTGCATAACAAAATGGTGACGGTGGAAAATATTTTGGGTGAAAACCCGGCCTATAATATCCCACTCAAGCCCGGTGTCCGTGTTTTAATCAACATGGAACGCAATCCGGCCACAAAAAAATGGGTGTTTTACATTGCCAACCGGGATCGCATGCCCGCGCTAATGATTTTGGGCACCGTCATGGTGCTGGCCATTTTAATGATTGGCGGATCGGAGGTTTGCAAGCATGTGTTGCTGGCCACACTCATGCTGCTAGGCGCTTATAAAGCACTGTTTCCGGCGGTGTTGGCAGGGGTGTTCGGCTTGTGGTGGGTATTCTTGATGTGCTTTGTGTTTACGATCCTGGGGAGTTTTATCTACCAGATACCCGGCACAAAAGCATTCAGCCGGGAACAGTTGATTGTGATTTTGGGCACGCTGGGCGGGCTGTTTATCATGGCGGGCATCATGGCCTGGATGCACGAATTTGCCCCGCTGGAAGGCTATTCCAGCGAAGGGTTGGCGTCGCTCTGGTATCGTTCGCCCCAGATGGACTACTGGGCCTTGTTTATGGCAACGGTGCTGATTGGTTACCAGGGTTTTATCTTCTACCTGTGCTGGATGCTGGCCCAGAATCGAAAACCGAAGAGTCCAGAACAAGTGGAAGTGCTGAGCTTCTGGCAGCGTTTTGATATTGTGATGCTGCGCGGGCGGCGCCTGTTGGGGCCGATGCTTTCTTCGCTGGGTTTGCTGTTTTTGGGTTTGTATCTGCCCATTTTGTTGCAGATGCAAGGTACACCCACGGCGCAGTTTCTAAATCTGGAAAGCACGGCAGGCATGCTGTCCATTGCGTTTGCAGGCGGCTTGACGCTGATTTTAACCGTGCCTCTCACCGCGCTCCTCTCGGCCTGGCTGCTTAGCGCACAGACAGAACCGCTTCAACCTGGAAAAGCATCGTTAAATTAATTGAGCTTACTTCGCGGTTTGCTTTTCCAGAAATTGTTTCAGCACCGTCATCTGGTCTCGCAACTGCGCGGCTTTTTCAAACTCCAGCATTTTGGCCGCCGCTTTCATTTCGGCTTCCAGCGCCTCAATCAATTTCGGCAAATCCTCCGGTGCAATTTCTTTGGCTTCATCACGCAATTTTTTCTCAGATTTCCCGCGCGTGGTCGCACCTCTGCCATCCTCTTCTTCCATATCACCCATGCTGCCTTTTTGGATGGTTGTGGGCGTGATGCCATGCGCCTGGTTATAGGCCATCTGTTTTTCCCGCCGACGGGTGGTTTCATCCATTGCCCGCCGCATGCTCTCGGTGGTGGTATCGGCATACAAAATCACCATCCCGGTCGAGTTACGCGCCGCGCGTCCGATGGTTTGAATCAACGACGATTCTGATCGCAGGAAGCCTTCTTTATCGGCATCCATAATCACCACCAGCGTGACTTCCGGCAAGTCCAACCCTTCGCGCAACAGGTTCACGCCAATCAGCACATCAAAATCACCCAGCCGCAAATCGCGGATAATTTCCATCCGTTCGATGGGTTTAATTTCGCTGTGCAAATAGCGAACCCGAATGTTAAGCCCCTCAAAGTACTCGGTCAAATCTTCCGCCATGCGCTTGGTGAGCGTGGTAATCAAGACCCGCTCGTTACGCACCGCCCGATGCTGGATTTCTTCCAG
>CAZXUP010000297.1:0-3255 GCA_964643815.1 uncultured Vampirovibrionales bacterium | reverse complement strand
GCAAGTGGCTGGCGCACTGGATGCCGCCTTCGGAGCAGATCCGGTCACACGCCAAGTCATGCCGGGGCCGATTGCCCACCTGACAGACGCACTGCGAAGCGATCTGGGCCGCTCCAACACACCGGGCTTAGCTTCATTACTGCCCATTGGCTCCAACCCAAACATGGGCTTGGGTATGCCGCCCCTGCTGGCACCCATGGGAAGTGTTTTCCCTCAAAGCCAGCAGCCCGGTTTACAGTCAAATTTTACGCACTCTGCCGCTTTCCAGCAGCAAGAACACCCTGTGGCGGCCCTGATGTTTCAGGCCTTGGGCATGATGACGCTGATATTCAACACACTCATGCAGCAAACGACGGCCACAAAGCATTAACTCGACCAAGCTCTGCTGAAACCTGCTTTTTCCTACATACAGTCAACTCAACACGATTCTTCTCGCCTCTTGAGCTTTCAAGGGGCGTTTTTTTTGCTGTTTTTACCGGCGGGCCTTCTCTGGCTTGTAAAACAGCATCACGTATTCGTGTTTGAAAATGTAAAACCCACCCACCAAGGCCCGATATCGCCACAGATTATTCATGCGCCCCTTGGCCTTTTCGTTGCCGCTGATATTTTTGACAATAATGCTCTTGGTCTTGAACCCGGCCCGGTTCATGCGCTCCATGCAGTAGAAACCCAGCGGAATCAGCTCGCCCGCCGCGTATTTATCGCCAATTACCAACCCGGCAAAGCGTCCCGGCGCCAGCATCTCGTAGCCCAGGCGGCAGACCTGCTCAAACTGATCGAGAAACGCTTCGGTCGACTCGGCATTGGAGAGATCATCTTCAGACTCGGAGAAGCGGATGATATCCGCATAGGGCGGATGCAGAAACAGAAACTGCGCCTGCGCGACGTCAAATTTCTTGAGCGCCCGCTTGATGGCCTTGCCGGTCCAGTCGCCCTTACTGCTATCCCCGTTAATCACTTCTACATCAGAAGCCTTGCCTTGTTCTTTCAGTTTTTCTCGCACATAAGCCGCCATCTCCGGCTTTAATTCCACCCCAATGGCCCGCCGGTTGAGATTGACGGCCTCAATGGCCGAAGTACCGGAGCCCAAAAACAGATCCAGGACGATTTCATCCTGTTTGGTATAACGAGTGACAAGCTGGGTCAGGATTTGGGGGACGCAGTTACCATGATAATCGTACTGATGGCCGTTTTGGCGATCCCGGCCATTAAACATCCAGAGGCTGCCTGTTTCGACATCCTCGTATTCCCGCCAGCGCGTGACATCGATGTCGCTGTAAGGCAGGATTTTGGCTCCAGCAGGCTTTTTTACCGGTGATTTTCCGGTAATAACCGCTCCCGAAGAGGCCTTTACAGATGGAGCACGTTTTCGGCCCGTTCGTTTTTTCTTTGAGTAAGACGAGTCTCCCATACCCACATTCTGGAAGGAGGCTCATGTCGGGGGCTTCCTTTAAACAGAGGTTTTTTCAGAAATTCGGTGAAATCTTAATAAAAACCGGTTTAAGCTTCCGGCCACCCCCTCTCCTGATCTAGAATACAGGTAGCATAAAGGGTCACAATCCATGCAAGTCCATCGTTCCGCCAGCACCATCAACCTTCCCGCGTCGGCCTGCGCCATCGGGATGTTTGATGGCATTCATATCGGCCACGTGATGGTTTTGGAGAACGCCCTACGGGAAGCCCGCATTCTGGGCGTACCCAGCGTGGTGGTCAGCTTTGCCAACCACCCCCAATCTCTGATCAGCCGCACCCCAACCCAGCTTCTATCCACGCTGGAAGACCGTTTAGCTGCTTTTGAGCGGATGGGCTTTGACTATGCCCTGATCCTGGACTTTGACGAATGGCTGAAAGGCCTGTCTGCCGAGGATTTTATCCAAATCATCCTGATGGAACGCCTGGGAGTCAAAAGTGTAACCGTCGGTTATGATCATCGCTTTGGTAAAAACCGGACCGGAGACGGCGACCTCCTGAAACTCACCGGTCAGCAGCAAGGCTTTGAGGTGCAAATTATTGACCCGGTGCGTACCGCCGATGGCGGCCAGATTGTCAGCAGCACCTTAATCCGCAAACTGCTTACTTATGGCGATATCGAGCAGGCCAACCAGTTGCTGGGACACACATACAGGCTTTCCGGAACGGTTGAACAGGGTTTGCAACGGGGCCGTCAACTGGGCTTCCCCACCGCCAACCTGAAGATTCCGGCGTCTCAGGTGGTTCCAGCCAATGGAACCTATGGCGGCACGGCCGTTTTGAACAATCAACCCTATATCGCCGTCTGTAATATCGGGCTGAGTCCGACGTTCAATGATCAGGCCCAGAAACGGGTGGAAGTTCACCTGTTGGGCTATTCTGGCCCGGATTTTTACGGCGAGGCTCTCCAGTTCACCTTTCTCCATCGCATTCGGGATGAAATCCAGTTCCCCACCGCCGATGCGTTGATTGCTCAAATCCAAAAAGACTGCCAGTTTACACACGAACAACTATCAAAATCCAACGCCTGAAGCCCGCACCCCGACCGCCCACAAGTCAGCCACAATCCAGAAAGAAGACCCCAAACCCAATGCAAGTCCACGTTGAAGAATGCCGCAAGCTACGCCGCGCCTCCGCCTGTATCCGGAGCGAGGGGATTATTGTAATTAAAGTCCCGCGGCACTGGTCGAAACCCGTCAAGCACGAGGTGATTAACCAACTGCTGGAGCGGCTGATGCGGAAGGACTCGCAGGAAAAGGCGATGTTGCAGAAGTATGCCGCCAAGCAACGCCGGGTTACGCTGGCCACCCAGCCAGATCTCGAAGCCTTCGTGCGCCAGGTGAATGCGGAAACATTCCGGGTTCCGCTCGGCAAAATTCAGATTGGCTCAGCAAAATATAACCACCTGGCCCAAATCAACCTGCAAACCAAAACCATGACGGTTTCCAAATACTGTCTGAGAAGCGTGCCGCTTGAAGGCATCCGGTATCTCATCATCCATGAGCTGGCCCACTATTTCGAATCCGGCCATGGCCCCGAGTTCTGGGAGCTGGTGGCCCGGTATGTGCCGGATTACCGCCTGCAATCGAGAATGATGAAGGCCTTTCATCATCAGACCGTGATTAACCAGGGCCGCTCCCCATTGGCAGAACCGGGTTATACCACCCGGCCCATTGTCCCAACGTCGATTGTGGTGCCGACATCATCGACCTTTCCGGAAGCGCCCCGCCCAACAAAATCTCGCAAGGCAGCGGCACGCAGTGACCAGAAAACCACCCGCGCCGG
>CAZXUP010000296.1:0-3259 GCA_964643815.1 uncultured Vampirovibrionales bacterium | reverse complement strand
CGGCCAATCCGCCCCAGGCCAACCACACCCAGGGTTTTGCCGAAGACTTCGACACCCACCAGCTTGCTGCGAATCCACTGCCCGGCTTTCAGGGTCACATCGCCTTCCGGAATGTGACGGGCCAACGCCAACAGCATGCCGACGGTATGCTCGGACGCCGCAATGGTATTGCCCTCGGGGGAATTCACGACAATCACGCCTTTTTTGGTGGCGGTGGATACATCAATATTATCCGTGCCAACCCCGGCGCGGCCCACAATGCGCAAACGCCCACCCTGCTCCAGAATATCGGATGAGACATTCGACGCACTGCGAATCATCAACGCATCCATCTCGGGAATCCGTTTCAACAGCTCGTCATGCGAGAGCTTGGGTTCGTATACCACCTCACAGGTATCCCGCAGCAAATCGGCAGCCTGCAGGTTGATGCTGTCGGTAATCAGAACGCGGGGTTTTCCGTTTTCAGACATGGCTTGGCTCCATTTCCACGCTCATCGCGGCGGAAACCCCGGACGCAGCCACCCGGAAACCCAGGTCTGCCAAGGTTTTTTCAAGCGCCGCCAGCGTGGTCAACACATCCCGATCAGACACATGGCCCAAATGGCCAATCCGCATAATCTTACCCTTCAGCTCTTTTTGCCCGTCCGCAATCACGATGCCGAAGTTCTTCTTCAGCCCGGCGCGCACGGCATCCACAGTGACGCCATCCGGCGGCAGGAAGGCTGTGACCGAAGGACTCGCCTCAACATCGTTCGGCACAAACAGCACCAAACCCATTGCCTTCAACCCGGCACGCGTCATCCGTTGCAAGCGGGCATGGCGCGCAGTCACTTTATCCAGGCCTTCTGCCTTCATCAGCTCAAGCGCGACATCCAAACCCAAAATCAGCGGGGTAGAAGGCGTATACGGCGTGGTGTCCTCTTGTTGGGCTTTTTGGTAGCGGGTGAAATTAAAATAGAATCCCGGATTTTGGCACTGGCGATGCGCTTCCCAGGCACGGTCACTCACCGCCAGAAACGATAAGCCCGGCGGTAGCATAAACCCTTTTTGGCTGCCTGAAACGGCAATATCCAGATCCCAACCGTCAAAATCAAATTCTGCCGCGCCCAAACTGGTGATGGAATCCACAATCACCAACGAATCCGGACTGATCTGGCGCACCACGGCCGCCAACTCCCGAATCGGGCTCAGCACGGCTGTCGAAGTCTCGCTATGCGTCAGCATCACGGCTTTAAATGCGTTTTTACCCGCCGCACTCAGCGCCTCTTTGAGCTGCGCCGGTGTCGGTGCTTCACCGTGAGCCACATCCAAGGTCTCTATCGACAAACCCAAGGTTTTGGCAATGTCGGCCCAACGCTGGCTGAACACCCCATTGACCAGAACTAGCACCCGATCGCCCGGGTTCATGGTGTTGCAGAGCGCCGCTTCCATCGCGCCCGTGCCGCTGGCCGTATAGAGAAACACCTGGTTCTTGCAGCGAAAAATCCAGGACAGGCCCGGAAACACACGCCGCAACACTTCTTTAAATTCTGCGCTGCGATGCCCCACCGCGGGACGGCTTAACACGTCCCGTACCGCTTCCGGCAACGGGGTGGGTCCCGGGATCATCAACAAATCGGCTTTTTTCATGGCATTCTCTCTTACAGCAACGGTGACGATTCAAATACAACGGCAACAAATGGGGTGCAGGGGTGTTAATACCCATGACCGGCGTTGGTCCCGTTTATTGTAAATCAAAAGCACTGCTTCGCGTATGAGTCTTTCTCAATTGTCCGGACTACCCAATACAACCGCATCGAGCCTCCGCTTCCCGGCAGCCGCCGCATCAAGCCGCATTGGCAGCACGTCCTTGATGCAGACCTTCAGACCGGCCTATGACAGCGTCCGGTTTTCTGGGCTCCAGTCCAAGCCGTCGTTTGGTTCAACCCTGTCAGAACACGCCGAAAATTTATCGAGTGCCCGCCTTCATGCGCAAAAAGCCGGCAAAAAGCGTCCTACCCGCTCGGGCAAACATTACGGCACGCTCATTGTATTTGAGGATGGCCGCAAGGCGCTGGGCACCAACATCGAATCCGGCACCCATGCCGCTCGCTGCGACTTATCCGTCGCCCTGGATCAGGCCATCAACCAGGACATTGCGGAAAACCCGGATACACCGTCTCCCAAAATCAAAACCATTTACTTCACCAACGCCGACCCGAAAGGCGAACCCGCCATTCCTTGCGTGGACTGCCTGGAGCGCCTGGACACCGAAGACGGCATCGGCCCTGAGAGCCGCGTCATCATTGAGAAAACATTTGACGGTGCTGTCAAGGATTTGCTGCCGCTGCACAAAGGCCGTCCAACACCACCGCGCATGAACACCGAGACGCTCTGGCACCCACGTGCCGCACGCCCAACTTACAGCCTGGCCGCTCAATCGGTTCTCACGCAAAAATTCAAGGACTCCAGAAAACAACGCGCCCGGTTTGAAAACCAACTGCTGAACCTGGTATCCAAAGCGCAGTCCGCGTATGAAAAAAATATCCCCACCGAAAGCAAACGCCCCCAAACAACCGCCTGCGCCCTGGTCTCACCCGGCAGCCTCACACTGAGCGGCACCCGATTGTACTGGAACAGCACCCGCTGGTTTGAGGAAGCAGACCGGCAGACAGTCGCCCTGCTGCTCCAGACAACGGAAGCATTGCAGCAACGACTTCGGCAAGTCACAAAATACCTGCCCGGGTTTTCAGCCAGGCATTTGCAAAAGGTTCTGAAAACACCCGCCATTCAAGCCATCGGCTATTACGGCAACGATCCCTCATCGCCCTCTATCGCCAGCCTGGGACGCTTTGCCCGCAAAGAAGGCTCGCCGGACATCCTGATTGCCACCATTGAAGATGATCAGTTGCAGATTCGCACCATTGGCGATTATCTGCCCTTTCTGTACAAGCTTGGCCGCAAACCTTGATTAGGCGTTTGCTTCGATAATCAGCTCAATTTCCACCGAAGCATCGCGCGGCAGGCTGGAAACACCCACAGCAGAACGCACATGTTTGCCCATCTCGCCAAAATGCTCGACCAAAAAATCGGACGCGCCGTTGAGCACCGCGGGTTGATCGTAAAAATCCTTGGCGCTGCTGACAAAACCGGTGACTTTCACAATCCGCTTGATTCGCGCCAGCGACCCCAGTTCGTGCCGAAGCAGGCTGAGCGCGTTTAACACACACAGGCGCGCCGCGTCTTGCCCATGGGGGATATCAACCCCCCAGCTTCCTAA
>CAZXUP010000295.1:0-3267 GCA_964643815.1 uncultured Vampirovibrionales bacterium | reverse complement strand
TGAGCGATAAATCGAATCTGCAAACTGCCATTGATTTGTTCAACCGAAAAGAATTTTTTGAATGCCACGAAGTGTTGGAAGACTTGTGGCGTCCCTTATCCCCCGGCCCGGAGAAAATGTTTTTGCAAGGCGTGTTGCAAGTAGCAGTCGGCTTTCATCACTTGCAAAACAATAACTACATTGGTGCGCGCAACAAATTGCAGGAAGGCTTGGACAAGCTGGAAACCGTGGCCGCGCAACCCTTCTACAAACCACCGATTGCATTAGCGCCTTTAATCGCAAGTACACGAGAAGCACTACAAACGATTTTGAAATTGGGCGTGGGAAATTTATCTGCGTTTCCAGACACACTCATCCCTCGTATTAACACCTGATTGTCATTCCCGCGCAGGCGGGAATCCAGGGGAAACTAGCCAGGAAGCCGATAAACCAAAGCTGAAAATTACCAACCTAATCAAAAGTCAGCTTGCTGGCCTGGGTTCCCGCCTGCGCGGGAATGACAGAAGATGCATCAGCAACATACTCCGATCATTGTCTTCAATTTAAAAGTCCCGAAGATCACTCCGGGACTTTTAAAAATATATCCGTATGACGCTTATTTCACGCGGGATTCGGCGACTTGCCAGTTCACGTTTTTCATGAACGCATCGATGTATTTGGCGCGCTCGGTCGGCTTCCAATCCACGCAGTAGGCATGCTCCCAGACATCCATCACGAGGATTGGCGCAAAACCTGCCGGGTGACCGTATTCGTGATCGGTGATCCAGAAGTTTTGCAAACGACCGGTATGCGGATCCTGATACAACACGGCCCAGCCAATACCGCGCATGGCGCCCGTGGCTTTGAAGTCGGCGATAAATTTATCGACGCTGCCCCAGACTTCGTTGATGCGATCCACCAGTTTGCCGCTGGTCGGCGGCTGGCCGTTACCGCCCAGGTTATCGAAATAGTATTCGTGCAGGCGCATGCCATCGTATTCAAACCCAAAGCGGCGGCGCAGCTCGTTGAATTCCGGCGTGCCAAATTTGCCCGCTTCGATCAACTCGGATATTTTATCGTTCAGCGTGTTTGTGTTGGTAACGTACCCTTGGTACAGCTTGTAGTGCTGCTCCAACTGCTCGGCGGAAATGCCGTCCAGTTGCAGGGTGTACGTTTTTGCCTCATACGGTTTCACTTGCGTCACAGGCATGATGCGTTCCTCTCTGTTCAATCAGTTGAGATGATACCAAAGTGAGGGAACTATAGCACAAACAGTCTTGGCTGTCCTACAGCTGGGCTTGGGCCTGCCAAGACGACTGAGCCGTCTAGCCCAGGCTTTGCTTATACAACGCCACCGTATTGCTCATCAGCGTGGCAATGGTCATGGGCCCCACACCACCCGGCACCGGCGTAATATAGGCAGCCTGCCCGGACACGCCCTCAAAGTCCACATCGCCCACCAGCTTGCCATCCACGCGGTTGATCCCCACATCCACCACCGCAGCACCCGGTTTGACATCCTCTGCCTTCACCAAGCCAGCCACACCCACCGCGGCCACCAGAATATCCGCCTGCCGCAGCACCGCCGAGAGATCTTGCGTCTTGCTATGGCAGTAAGTCACGGTTGCGCTCTCTTGCAACAACAATAAGCCCATGGGCTTGCCCACAATATTAGAGCGTCCCAACACCACCGCATGCTTGCCCGCAATGGGTACTTTGTAATGCTTCAGCAGCGTCATCACCCCCGCAGGCGTACACGGCTTGCACACATTCGGATCACCGGTCAGCAAGCGTCCCAGATTGAGTGGGTGCAGACCATCCACGTCTTTGGCCGGGTTGACCAGCGTGATAATTGCCTGTGTATCAATATGCTTGGGCAAGGGTAACTGCACCAGAATGCCGTGAACCGCCGGATCATCGTTCAGGCGGCGAATCTCCGCGCTGAGTTCGGCCTGGCTGGTTTCCCGGGGGTAAATCAACACTTCGGACAACATGCCGATTTTCTGCGCGGTTTTGGCCTTTTTGTTGACATAGACCTGACTGGCCGGGTCATCGCCCACCAGCACCACCGCCAACTTGGGCAACCCCGTGTTTTGGCCTTTTATCTGCAGCAGTTCATCGCTCAACGCATCCAGCAATTGCGCGGCTACGTGCTTACCGTCCAAAATTTTCGTGGTGGTAGAAGGGGTCATCAGGCGGTCATCCTTCCAGAACGAACGCTTTTATTGTCGCCCCAGCAAAGCGCTTAGGCAAGTTCCACCGGCAAGCCCGACAGATTTGGCTCATTCGCTTCGTCTTCTTCAGCACCAAAGGCCGCCATTTTCTCGTCATCCAACTGGCCTTCCCAACGGGCCACCACGGCAGTGGCGACACAGTTGCCCAGCAAATTAACAGCGGTGCGACCCATATCCAACACATGATCGATACCCAGAATCACCGCAATGCCTTCCAGCGGCAAGCCAAACGCGGTCAGCGTTCCGGCCAGAATCACCAGGGATGCCCTCGGAACAGCGGCAACCCCCTTGCTGGTCAGCATCAGTGTCAACAGCATCACAATCTGCTGCTGGATGCTCAGCTCCACACCCGCCATCTGGGCCACAAACAACGTCGCCAGCGACAGATACAGCGTGCTGCCATCGAGGTTGAACGTATACCCGGTTGGCATGACAAAGCTGACAATGCCTTTCGGCACGCCAAAGCGCTCCATCGCTTCCATCGCCTTGGGCAGGGCCGATTCACTGCTGGCTGTCGAAAACGCCAGCACAAAGGGTTCTTTAACGGCCTTGAGCAGCTTGCCGAAGGGAATTTTAAAGCTCAGGCACACCGTAATCAGCACGGTTGCCACAAAGAGGATCAGCGCAAAATACAGCGCACCCACCAGTTTGGCGTAAATCAGCAAGACACCCAGGCCGTTGCGACCCACAGTCGCCGCCATGGCCGCCAGCACGCCCACCGGCGCAAAGGCCATCACGTATCCGACAAACTTGAACATCACTTCAGACAGGCTTTCCAGCGCCGTCATAATCGGTTTGCCCTTATCGCCCGCCGCGCCCAGCGCCAGTGCGAAAAAGACCGAGAACACCACCAGTTGGAGAATGTCGCCTTCCGCCATTGCCTTAATAACGCTGGTGGGGACCATATGCACCAAGGTGCCCCAGAAATCGTGCCCAGCCACCGTACCCGCGTTGGCTTTAATCTGGTTCAGTTCATCCAGATTGCCCGCACCCAGGTCCAGGCTCATCCCCGCGCCCGGCTGCAACCAGTTGGCCACACCCAGGCCAATCACCA
>CAZXUP010000294.1:0-3272 GCA_964643815.1 uncultured Vampirovibrionales bacterium | reverse complement strand
CTGGTTTCGATTGCCCTGACTGCGTTCCTGTTTCATGTCCACAACGCGCACATCGGCCAGCGGGCGTCCGCCAAAACGTTCGGAGAGTTCCAAAATACGGTCGGATTGCCTGGCTGCATAATAGGTTGCCACTTCGGGGGTGGCGCTGCCCAAAACGATTTTTGCATCTGAACGCCGGGCCAGTTCCAAGGCCAGCGTTTTGGCGTTGTAGCGTGGCGCGGGAGAATCCTGCTTGAAGCTGGATTCATGCTCTTCATCAATCAGAACTAAACCGAGATTTTTCATGGGCGCCCAAACCGCCGAGCGTGCGCCAATCAAAATTTTCAATTCACCGTTGCACAGCTTTTGCCAGGTGTCGGCTTTTTCACCGTCCGATAAATTACTGTGCCACAAGGCGATGTTTTCCGAGCCAAAATGGCTGATGAACCGCCGGGCGATTTGCGAGGTCAGGGCAATTTCCGGCACCATCATCAACACGGATTGCCCCTGCTCCAGCGCATGCCGGGCGAGGCTCATATAGACTTCCGTTTTGCCCGAACCCGTGATGCCGTACAACAGGTAGGGTTCGCTATTGTCGCCCTCAACCACGGCATCCATCGCTTTTTGTTGTTGCGATGAAAGCTGAAACTGCGATTGGTTCAGCAGTTGCCGAAACAGCGCCAACGGATCGCGGATGCTTTGCACGTCCTCAATTTTAAGCAGGCCGATGGCTTCCAGTTTGCGCAAGGTGGGCAGCGTGGTGCCGATGGTTTGAATCAGTTGCGACACCGGCACGCCATCGGTTTGCGTTTTGAGATAATCCACAATTTCCTGCTGCCGTCCGCTCAGTTTGGCGTCACTCAGCGTCTCTGTGTTCAGGCTGACTTTTCGGATGGTTTTGGGCGCTGTTTTTTCTTTCAGTTCGGTTTCGATCACAACAATCTGCAATGCTTTCAGGCGAGCTAACATCTGGTTGATCACTTTGACCGGCACGCGAAGCTGTCCGGCTAAATACTTGGGGGTGTAGCCTTTGCCTTGTTCTGGAAAGGCAGGCGCGTTCTTGTATAAAAATTCGACGAGTTGCAACGCCTTGCGACCGTGTTTGTCATGCTGGATTTTGGCGATGATAAATGGATCGTTTAAATGCGGGCCTGCAAATACCATTTTGCGTGCTTTCTGAACCAGGTTGGCGGGCAAGGCGCAATCCAGCACCTGAGAGATGGGCGTGGCGTAGTAATCGGACACCCAACGCAAAAAATCATAATAGGCGGCGTCAAACAGAGGTGTTTCATCGAGAATATCGGTCAGCTCTTTGAGTTTGTAAGCGCCGGTGTAGGTGTTATTCAGCTCAGTGATAAAACCGGTCAGGTCTTGTTGCGCGCCAAAAGAGACCAGGACCGGTTGCCCTACTTTCACGCTGTCCAAAAATTCTTCGGGCACCTGATACGTGAAAATTTGCCCCTGCAGGCTGCGCGCGTTGAGATTCACCAATACCTGGGCATAGCGTGTTGTTTTTGATGCATCGGTTTGAGGTTTTTCAGGACAATGTTGTCCCGAAATCAGCCCGTCAAATGTTAATGTCTCCTGGCTCATTGCTCTATCATAGCCTCTCTGTCATTCCCGCGAAAGCGGGAATCCATTAATCGGAGAAACAATTTTGCCATGAATGTTAAATTTAATTTCTGCGTTTATTTCTGACAATGGATTCCCGCTTTCGCGGGAATGACAGTCGATTCGCCTTCGCTAGCTCAAAATGGCGTTGGCGGATTTTAAGTTCTTCAGGAGATTGGCCGTTTCAATTGCGGCCAGCGCGGCATCAATGCCTTTGTTACCTGCCTTGCAGCCCGAGCGCTCGATGGCCTGCTCAATCGTTTCGGTGGTTAAAACCCCAAAAATGACCGGTAGCCCGCTTTTTTGCGCCGCCTTGGAAATGCCTTTCGCGGCTTCGGAGCAAACATAGTCGTAGTGTGTGGTGGCGCCGCGGATGACGCAACCCAGTGTAATCACGGCGTCAAACTGACCCGAAAGCGCCATTTTACTGGCAACCAGCGGAAGCTCAAACGCGCCCGGCACCCAGGCGACACTGATGTCAGCCTCGGCCACGTCATGGCTTTTGAGCGCGCCTAGCGCGCCTTGCAGCAGTTTTTCGGTAATCACGTCGTTAAAGCGGGAAACCACAATGCCGACGCGCAGGTCGGTGCCGATGAGTTTGCCTTCATAAACTTGTGTCATATTTTTCTTCCTTTCGTCGTTCCCGAGTCTGTCATTCCCGCTCCCGCCTTCGCGGGGATAAACTCCGGCGGGAATCCAGGCCAGTAAGCTGACGTTTATGACTCCGGTTGCACCACCAGATTCAACAGGTGCCCGAGTTTGTCCTGCTTGGTGTGCAAATACTGTTCGTTGTGCGCCTGAGGAGTCGAGGGCAGCGCCACGCGATCCAGAACCTGAAGCCCGTAACCGTCCAATCCGCGGATTTTACGGGGGTTGTTGGTCAGCAGGTTGAAGGATTGAATACCCAGATCGTGCAGGATTTGCGCGCCCACGCCGTAATGCCGCAAGTCGGGCGAGAAACCCATCTCCAGATTGGCCTCCACGGTGTCCATGCCTTGCTCTTGCAGCGCATAGGATTTTATTTTGTTGTTCAGGCCAATGCCCCGACCCTCGTGGCTTCTCATGTACACCAACACGCCTTTGCCATGTTTATCAATGGCGTGCAGGGCGGCTTGCAACTGATCGCCGCAGTCGCAGCGGAGGCTGGACAAGACATCACCGGTCAGACACTCGCTATGCACGCGCACCAGTGGCGTGCGGGTATCGGTGGGGTCGTCCAAATCGCCTTTCACCAGCGCCAGGTGCTCGGAGTTATCAATCTTGTTGCGGTAGGCCAGCACTTTAAACTCGCCTGCCTTGGTGGGCAGGGTGGCTTCGGCTTCGCGCTCCACCAGGCTTTCTTTTTGGAGACGGTAGTTAATGAGCTGCGCGACGGTGATAAATTTCATGTTGTGCTGGCGCGCGATGGCGAATAGTTCGTTCCGGCGGGCCATGGTGCCGTCCAGGTTCAGGATTTCGCAGATGACGCCCGCGGGTTTCAGACCAGCCAGGCGGGCAATGTCAACGCTGGCCTCGGTCTGGCCGACGCGCTCCAGCACGCCGCCTTCCTTGGCGCGTAGCGGGAAGATATGTCCAGGGCGGCGCAAATCGGATGGTACGGCATCCGGCGCCACGGCAACCTGAATGGTGATCGCCCGGTCGCTGGCCGAGATGCCGGTTGAGCAGCCGAACTTGGGGGCGGC
>CAZXUP010000293.1:0-3278 GCA_964643815.1 uncultured Vampirovibrionales bacterium | reverse complement strand
ACGATGCGGGTGTAGCTCAGTTGGTAGAGCGCCGGCTTCCCAAGCCTGAGGTCGAGGGTTCGAACCCCTTCGCCCGCTCCAGTTTTAAATGGACTAATATTTAATGAAAAAATGCCTATTTTTCTATTTGATAGGACTCATTGTTTTTAATCTCGGGGCTACTTGTCAGGCTGAAAACCAACATAGAACCATTACTTTTCCTTTACCCGGACAATCTGGAGCCAGTAGTCTTTTGCAAAAAGATGCGTTATCCATGGTTATGGCCGCAGCAAGTATTACAGATCGAACTTGTAAACCTAAAACCTGGGATGACATTTATGTTACAGATACACAAATTTCAAGACGTCCCCAATTGTTGGGTTACAAAAACGGGCAACCACTTGTAACCCCTTGGGAAGAAACTTGGACTGTGAATGTTTGTGGAAAACTCGTATCCATTCCAATTACATTCATCCCTGATGCTGATCCAAATCGAGGAACAACCTTTAAGGTTTCCATTCCAAAATAATAATTTTCACTTTAAAGCTCGGTTCTCTTAGCCCGCTCCAGCTTCTATTGCACATAAGCGGCTTGATATCCAGTTTCACCATCTTGCTTAAAGCACTGGGGACAATCTACCAGGATAAAACTCTAAATGTTTGGACGCGGGTGAACCTTCCCCATCGGGAAAATCCACCCGCAGATATTTTTATTTCTAAGCAACCGGCTGCTTGAAGGATTCCGCAGCGGCGGCCATCATTTCATCATGGCTCATATCGCGAACGTGTGTTGCCAAAGACCATTCGTGACCGAACGGATCTTTCACCTTGCCGTAGCGATCGCCCCAAAACATGTCGGCAGGCGACATCACTTGTTGGGCGCCGGCAGCCAGCGCCTTGTTAAAAGAGGCATCCACATCGTCCACATAAATATGGATGGTGACAGGGCTGCCGCCCAATGTAGAAGGCGATTTGCTGCTGCATCCGGGGCCGTCAAATTCGCCCGCCAGCATCAGCGTGGAATTACCAATCTGCAATTCCGCATGCATAATCTGTTTGGTTCCGGGAATTTCCATGCGCAATTTTTCGACCGCGCCAAATACTTTTTTGTAAAATTCAATCGCCGCAACGGGATCGTTGACCACCAGGTGGGGCGTCAATGTGGCAAAGCCTTCGGGATTTTTCTGAGACATGAGGTGTTCTCCTTCAATCGTATTTCAATCATCAACATTAACGTTTACCGGTTTAAAGCGAACAAGTTTTCAATCGTGGTGACACACCACTTTATGACGCTCCATCCTGATTTGTGAATAGGGCTTCTGTATAACGCCGAAGATGCTCCAGGCAATCCGCCGCAATTTTTGGATTGTTTTTGGCCTTAGCCAGAATAAACGCACCTTGCATCACGGCCTGCGTAAAAGCTCCCAGGCTCTCCGGAGACCAATCCGCACTGGGGGCATAACGCGCTTTGGCCTTTTCAATATCAGCCGTCACCTGCTGCGCATGCGCACTGATATGTTTGTCACAGGCCTCGCGAATGAGTGGATGCGATGCGTACGTCTCCTGTACCATCATCCCCAGCAGGCACGTAACTTGGGGAAGCTCGCCCCGTAACAACTCACGCCGGAAATCAACATAACCAAGCAAGCGCTCGCGCGGATCGGACGCATTTTGATAGGTGGCCTGGGCAAACAAGCCATCCGCCATGGCCGAAAAATGCTCGGCTGCTGCAACGGCCAGGTCTTCTTTACTCTTGAAGTGGTGAAAGAAGCTCCCTTTCGTCACCCCTGCCGCCTGACAGATATCATCCACCGAGGTTGCCGCATACCCTTTGGCACGAATCACAGCCATCGCCGCGTTCAGCAGTTTGGCTCGAGTCTCTGCACCGGATTGCGCCTTGGTTTTCATCAATCACCTGTTCTTTATCACTGGTTCCGTTTATTAATACCAACCAGTTGGTATGTATTATGAAAGTGACCCAGACGCTTGTCAATCCCTGTTTCCGAATCTCAGTTGAAAAAATGAGCTTTCCCGTATCCAGGGGCTCAAGCATTTAGCGATATGGTCGATAGGGGTATAATATACACTAATAATATATCTTTTTCAGGCTGGTTCAACGTGAGATGGAAAGGAAACGGTCGTAATGCAGTCGGCCGCAAGCTATAAGCTCCGATTTTATGAAGAAGATCCTACCGTTAAATTTTCGGTAGAAATGCTGTTTTCATTTCCTGAAGGGATTAAAACCCTCATCGCTTCGGGGTGCAACAAGGTTGCCATGAAAGACTACAAGGCCCACGAACTGCTCACCGAACTGAAAAGCATCGGCTCGGAGAAAGTCATTTCACTGCACAAGGCCAAACTCAAGCGCCGTTCCTACGATCAGAACCCGACCATCCACCAGGTGATGCTCTACATCCTCATCCTGTCCCCCGAAAGCCGGAAAGAGATGGCGGGCAAAATGTCGGAATTGATGGAACTGATGCAGGGCTATCTGCAGCTCTGCCGCGCTTTTAAAGTAGCGCCCCAAAAAGAAGTGTTTGAGAAGATCTCCGATGCCTATGCCCAGCAAGGCATGCCTCTGGCAAAACAACTGATGGCCTCCATCCAGACAAAATACGCCCAGCGGCAAAAAGCACAGGCCGAGGAAGCCCAGACGCCTGGAGAGACCGTTACCACAGAAGGCGAGGCCGTCAAAGAAAACGGCCACGAAATGAAAATCCGCCAACAGGATACAAGCTGAAAAAACTGGGGAAGATTGGATTAAAACTTGCCTTTGCGCTTGGTCGCTGCTACGCTGTGGCTTTCTAGCAAAAAGGAGATTGAAGATGGCGGTAGAGACCATTACCAGCGGCACAGTTGTTTCAATGAACTACACGCTCACCGATCAGGGTGGAAAAGTGCTGGATGCCTCTGAGGGCGAACCGATGCAATACCTGCAAGGCCATCAGAACATCATCCCTGGCTTGGAAAAACAACTGGAAGGCTTGAAATCGGGCGACCGCAAGCAAGTCACCGTCCAGCCCACCGAGGGTTACGGAGATCGCAACCCCGATCTTCTGTTTTCGCTACCCACCAGCCAGTTCAACGGGCAACTTCCGCAGACCGGCATGATGGTGCAACTGCAATCGGAAGAAGGTACGCTGATGGCTACCATTGTGAGCGCCGATGAACAACAGGTCACACTGGACGCCAACCATCCGCTGGCTGGCCAGGTGTTGAATTTCGATGTTGAAATCGTCGAAATCCGTCCGGCTTCCAGCGAAGAAATCGCCCACGGCCATCCACACGGTCCCGGCGGAC
>CAZXUP010000292.1:0-3302 GCA_964643815.1 uncultured Vampirovibrionales bacterium | reverse complement strand
TGAAAGTCTTTATCGGCACGCTGGGTCAGCGCATCCGCGATGAGGGGACGAATCCGCTCGGGCACCGAGTCCAGCAACTCGATCAGTAAAGATAAATCGGCCCGATCATCATGCCAGCGCCGATGCTGTTCGGGTTGATTCTCGTTCATTGTGACTAAACCTCTCCCCGGGAAATCTGATTCAAAAGCTGCGTGACACGAGAGCCTCGCTCCAGCGAGTCATCCAGGCGAATATCAATTTCGGGCGTATACCGCAACCGGATACGGCGACCAATCCCCTGGCGAATCTTCGGGGCCTGCTCCCGCAGAATTTCCATGATTTCCGTCTGCAGCGTTTCTTCACCCATGATGCTCACAAACACCTTGGCATGGCGCATATCGTTGCTGATTTCCGCATCCGTGACGGAAATCATCTGGTTCACCAGACGAGGTTCTTTGACTTCATTGATCAGAATATCGCTGAATTCCCGGATGATGGCTTTTCGGATCCGGTCCGTGCGGCTAAATTCGTGTCTGTTGGCCATTGATGAGCTCCGGTATTCTATTATTTGATCGATCCCAGCGATAAGTTTTTGTATTGGAGGCCGATTTTCTCGGATATTTCTGGTCCCCAAGCCCCTCCCCAGGGAGTTTTCTTTCTATAGGGAGGTGCGTTCCAAGGATTTGACGGTATACACTTCAACAATATCGCCTTCCTGCAAATCGTTGAAGCGTTCAAACGAAATGCCGCATTCGTAACCGGACGCCACTTCCTTTACGTCGTCCTTGAAACGTTTCAGGTTGTTCAGCGGACCGGAGAAAACCTCTTTGCCGTCGCGCAACACAATCGCTTTCGCATTACGAACGAGCTTGCCATCGGTAACCATGCAGCCTGCAATAATGCCCGACTTGCCCACCTTGAAGATTTGACGAATTTCGGCAGCACCGACCTTCACTTCTTCGGTTTCCGGCGCCAACTGGCCCAAGACCCATTTCTCAATGTCTTCGGTAATGTGGTAAATCACGTCATAATACTTGATCAACACGCCCTGCTTCTCGGAAAGCCGGTGCGCATTGGGATCGGCCTTGCTGTTGAAACCAATCAACAAGGCATTGGCGGTTGCCGCCAACATCACATCCGCTTCGGAAATATCACCGGTGGCCGAATGCACAATGTTGATCTTGATCTCATTGCTGATCATGCGCTGCAAGACATCAATCACGGCTTCCAGGGAGCCTTGGGTATCGGCTTTCACCAACAGGTGAAACTGGCTTTCCTTGGTCGGCTCAGTCTCGGTGCGGCCCGTGAAACCCGCCGCTACGGAACGGGTAACGCCGATACGCTGTTCGCGCTCACGCTGCTTCTCGGCAGCCAGCTCTTGTTTGAACACCTTGTCGTTATGAATGACCCGGAACGTTTCGCCCGCGTTCGGCACGCCATCCAGACCCAAAATCTCTACCGGGGTTGCCGGGCCCGCCGACTGGATGCGCGCGCCGGTATCGCTGATCAACGCGCGCACGCGCCCGCCCACAGAACCAATCAGGACATTCTCGCCCACTTTTAATGTACCGTTCTGGACCAGCGCGGTCGCAACCGGCCCCATCCGCTTGTCCAACTGGGCTTCGATAATCACGCCATTCCCTTCAACCGTCGGGTCGGCCTTCAGATCCAGCAATTCGGAGACCAGCAGAATGTTATCCAGCAGATCATCCAGGCCCATTTTTTGGAGCGCGCTGACTTCACAAGTCAGCGTATCGCCGCCCCATTTCTCGGCACTCAAACCATATTCGGCGAGTTGAACCAACACTTTATCCGGGTCGGCATCGGGTTTATCAACCTTGTTCACCGCAATGAGGATCGGAATCTTAGCCACTTTGGCATGGTTAATGGCTTCGATGGTCTGCGGCATCACCCCGTCATCCGCCGCCACAACCAGAATGGCGATATCGGTCGCCTGCGCGCCACGCATCCGCATGGAAGTAAAGGCTTCGTGACCCGGCGTATCGAGAAACACAATCTTGCGATCGTTTCTTTCCACCGTGTACGCCCCAATGCTCTGCGTAATGCCGCCCGCTTCGCTATCCACCACCTTATGGCGGCTTTCACGGATAGAATCCAGCAGCGTGGTTTTGCCATGATCAACGTGACCCATAATCGACACAACCGGCGGGCGTTCCTGCAAATTGCGGAACAGCGCTTCATCCAGCTTCTTTTTTCCTTCAGAATTCAGATGGCTGTATTCGCCTTCGTGTTTGACGGTTTCGGTTGTTTCCACTTCAAAACCCAGCTCAGTGGCCAGGTTTCTGGCAAAATCCACTTCCAGTGTCTGGTTCACCGTCACCATCATGCCCTTCATAAAGAGGTGCTTGATGATCTCGGTTTCCCGCATATTCAGCTTTTCAGCCAGATCACGCACCACAATCGCGTCATCGATACAGGCAATCTTGGGCAGGGCATCCTGAGCGGCTTTTTCTTCTTCCATCCGTTGACGGGCGCTCATCGGACGCGATCTATCCGCAGGAGCTTCCGGCGCACGCATTTGTGGTGGCGGTGCCTGAGGAGCTCTGGATGGCGCAGCGGGCTGCTGCGGTACGGGTGTTTTTTGAACTTGCGTTGAAGCCGCCATCACGGGACGCTGTCCTGCCGGTGACGGAAAACCGCCAGGAGCAGTCGGCCTGGCTCCCGGTTGTACGGGTGGCGCCGGACGGGAGGCAGCAGGCTGGGCCGGTGGACGAACAGATGGTTGCGACACGGAAGGCTTTGCTGCAACCGGTGGTGCGGACGGCGGGACCGCCTTGCCAACAGGCTTGACAGGAGGCTGTTGCGGAGCAACCGGTTTTTTGCCTTCTACGGCAGCAGGCGGTGAAGATTGCTTTGGCTTTTCGGGCTGAGCTTGCGCGACAGGAGTGGCGACCGGTTTTGCCACAACCGGCTCAGGTCTCGGCTGGGGTTTCGCGGGTTCGGCTTTTTTGGGCGGCTCAGGCTTTGCAGGTTCGGACTTAATAGCCGCTTTTTTAGCAGGGGGCGCTGCTTTACCATTTTTGAACCGTGCAATCACCTTATCGGCAACAGACTGATCGATGGAGCTGGAGTGGCTTTTCACCGCCACGCCAAATTCTTTTTCCAGCACGGCAATCACCTCGGCATTGGGGACGCCCAACACCTTGGAAACTTCATGCACTCTGACTTTGGGGGCGCTCACAGGCAAATCAGTCCTTTCAACTGTACGTTCAAGGTTTCAACTATATCATCCGGGATCGCTCTTTTCAACGTCCTCTGAAACTTCTTTGCCTTCAACGCATCGCCCAGGCAAGCGCTGGTTC
>CAZXUP010000291.1:0-3355 GCA_964643815.1 uncultured Vampirovibrionales bacterium | reverse complement strand
CTATCCAGTGCGCGCTGGATAGCGCCCAGCAGTTGCAAGCCGACGGGTTGAACCCGGAGTTGCCTGGCAGCATGGGAGAAAATGGCGGAGCACGGGCCGTACAGGCAGCCAGTGTTCCTTTTAATCCGCGTTTTGCTCTGATGAAGTTTGGCCTGATGGCGGAAAGATATCCGTGGCAGACGACGGCGGCACTCTTGATGACCACCGGCTGCGGATATCTATGCCCCTACTTTGGCTGGACGGCGCTTCTCGCCCTGGCCGCTTACGCCGTGACCGTTGACGACTAGAGGACAAGTAGTCAGCTTGCGAGGGGTTGTTTATACGTGTTATTATACGTATAAAGGAGCCTGCTCTAATGAAACGGAAGCTGACGATTACCGTCTCGGATGAGGTGTATAACGGATTGCATAGTGTTGTCGGTCCCGGCAACATCAGCCAGTTTCTGGAAGATTTGGCGCGGCCGCATGTCTTGCGCTCCAGCCTGGCCGAGGGATATCGCATGGCGGCTGAGGATGAAACGCAGGAGCGTGAAGCGCTGGAGTGGTCAGACGCTTTGATTGGCGATGCCGATGCCTGACGATTTCCCAAGACGGGGAGAAGTCTGGTGGGTTGCTTTCGATCCGTCGCTGGGCGGGGAAATTCAGAAAACTCGGCCTGCCATTATTGTCAGCAACGATGAATCCAATCGCTATCTGAACCGGGTGCAGGTGGTGCCGCTCAGTAGCAAAACGGCCAAGCTGTATCCGGCAGAGTGCCTTGTTCAGATTGGCAACGAGCAAAGCAAGGCCATTGCCAGTCAAATCACCACGGCAGCCAAGCAGCGCCTGAAAAACAGGATGGGAATCCTGTCGGTGGCGGATCTGGCGGCGGTTGAGCAGGCCATCAAGATTCAGTTAATGTTGTAAGCCATTAATGATAGGGGCGGCGACGGCCACCATCGATGCAGAGTGTGCTGCCCGTAATATAAGCGGCCTGCTGCGAGCATAAAAATGCGACTGCCGGGCCGAATTCATCCGGGTTGCCGGGACGTCCGGCGGGGATGGTGCTGACGTACTGGGCCAGCCACTCTTCGCGGGTGGTGTTGGGGTTGCGCGTCAGGTAGTCTTTGACCCGTTCCTCCGAACGATCAGTCATAATCATTCCCGGAGCGGCGCAGTTGACGGTGACGTTATACGGAGCAACTTCATCAGCCAGGGTTTTGAGCATGGCGGTAATGGCCGGACGGATTGCGTTGGAAACCGCCAAGTCTTCAATCGGCTCAAAGACGCTAATAGACGTGACACAGACGATGCGACCCCAGCGATTTTGTTTCATTGCCGGTAAAAAGGCGGCGTTGAGTTGGGCAACGCTTTGAAAGAGTTGCTCAAAACCGGTTTGCCAGGCGTCTGGCGCGGTGGTTTCCACCTTGGAGGGCTTGGGGCCACCCACGTTGTGGATGACGATATCGGGGTTGCCCAGTGTGGCTTTAACGTGGCTGATTAGTTGTTCGCGGCCTGCGTGAGTGGCAAGATCCGCGGTCTGTGCAATCACAGAATACTTGCTGACCGCACCGACTTCTTCCGCCGCTTTGGCCAGCGTATCGCCACTGCGGGCGCACATGAAAACTTGCGCGCCTTCGGCGGCTAGTGCCTTGGCGATGGCTTTGCCCAGACCCTTGGATGATGCGCAGACCAGCGCTTTTTTGCCGTCGATGCCGAAATCCATATCGTAAGTTGCCTCCCGCTTTGATAGATGCTTGAAATTGTATCCGAAATAGTCTTCTGTCAGAACCAGTCGCGAAAGCGTTGACTCTCCGCTAAACTTGGTGAATGATAGGTATATTGGCCTCGGTGCTTCGAGTGTTGGGCCTGGTCGGAAAGCGTTTTGGGAGATATCGGGAGAGAGTCATTGCGGTTTTCCAAGTTCATCGCATTGGTTTGTCCGGATGGGAAAGATCCGGCGGAAAAATACGCCGAATCGCTTGAGCAAATTCGGATGGCGGATGATTTTGGCTTTCATGGCATCTGGCTATCGGAAAACCATTTCTCCTCCAAGCAAGGCCTGCCCGAGTTTCAGGGTGAAATCGGCATTACGCCGCAACCTCTGTTGTTTGGCATGAAGATTGTCGATCACACAAAACACATTCGCGTCGGCACGGCGGTGCGTAATATTGTCTTTAGTAATCCTATTCGCGTGGCGGAAGAAGCGCTCTTGTTTGATCTGCTTTCCAAAGGCCGCCTGGATCTTGGTGTCGGTTCCGGTTACCGTCCGTGGGAATTTGAAGGTTTCAAGATTGATCGCGGCGAGGCGAAAGATCGTTTTCTCGAATCGTTGGAAATTCTGGACCGTGGCATGCGGGGCGAGACGTTTAGCTTTAAAGGCAAGTACCACGATATCCCGGAAGTGTCGTTGGTGCCCAAGCCGTATTACACGCAGCCGCGCCCGAAAATTTTCATTGCCACGGGCGATATGGATCAGATCAAACTGGCGGCGGAAAAAGACTACGGCGTGATGTCGTTTTCAACATCCTCCAAAGAACATCTGCTGAAGCTGTACGACACCTGGCGCCACATTGCGGAGCCAAAGGGTTACGACACCTCGCGCGATCGTTTTCCCGTGACGCGGCAGATTTATATTCATCGCGATCCGGCGGTGGTGCACGAATACGCCGAGCGTAACCTGCCGCATTATCGTGCCGCACTGGGTGATTTCAAAGCCTGTCCGCCGCTGGAGGAATTGAAGAAGCTGTATATTATCGGTACGCCCGAGGATTGTGTGGAGCAACTAAAACGCTTGCGTGACGAGATGGGCTGCACGCATGTCATCTTGTGGTTCAATTTTGGTTGGTTGACCCATGCGGAAGTGATGGCGCAGATGCAGTTATTTGCCGATGAGGTGATGCCGCATTTTGCGGATAAAACGTATCAACAAGAGAAGGCGGGTTGTTCCTGATGAGTGAAATCCCCTGGGTGCCGATTTATACCATCCTGCGTTCCGAACAGCCGGAAGTGACGGTGTATGGCACTGTTTATGCATGGGCGGAAGACCGTTCGCTCTATGCCAACGCAGGACGTGTGTTGGTTCGTCTCGGCGATACGCGCGCGCCGCTGTGGAGTCGTTCGCTGCTGAAGCCGTTTCAGTTGATGGTGCTGTTGCCGACGCTCAAAAACGCATATCCAACGCTCACCGATCAGCACTTTGCGATGATGATGGCGTCGCACCAGGGCGATGCCGAGCAGATTCAATTGCTGGAAGAAATTCTGGAGATTGGCGGCATCAAGGCCAAAGACTTGCAATGTCCCGCCTGCCGCCCGTTAAGTGCCGACAATCTCCAGAATTTCTTCCAGCAATTGAATCTGCTCGGCATCGCCCTGGT
>CAZXUP010000290.1:0-3358 GCA_964643815.1 uncultured Vampirovibrionales bacterium | reverse complement strand
CCAAAACGGTGGAAGTGGAAGGCAAATACGTGCGTCAGTCCGGCGGTCGCGGCCAGTACGGTCACGTCTGGATTCGTCTGGAACCACAAGAACGCGGCACCGGTTTTGTCTTCGAAAACAAAATCGTCGGCGGCGTTGTGCCTCGTGAATACGTTGCACCGGTTTCCAAAGGGGTTGAAGAAGCCCTGCAAGGCGGTATCATTGCTGGCTACGAAGTAATCGACGTGAAAGTCACCCTGTTTGACGGCAGCTACCACGATGTCGATTCCAACGAGATGGCCTTTAAAATTGCCGGTTCGATGGCGGCCAAGGCGGGCGTTCCCAAAGCCGCTCCGCAATTGCTGGAACCCGTGATGAAAGTCGAAATCGAAGTGCCGGAAGATTTCATGGGCGATGTCATCGGTGACCTGTCTTCCCGCCGTGGCCGCGTGGAAGGGATGGAACCCATCCAGGGCACTGGTATCCAGAAGATCCGCTCAATGGTGCCTCTGGCCGAAATGTTTGGTTACGCGACCGACATCCGCAGCAAGACCCAGGGCCGCGGTACGTTCAGCATGGAGTTCGCTCACTACGAACCGATGCCGAACAACATCGCCGAGCCGCTGATTGCCAAGTTCAAAGGGCAAGCAGCCGCTGCCACCTAGGGCCATTCCAATTCACTTTAAAAGAGCCGACTCGTTAGAATCGGCTCTTTTTTAAGACAAAACAATTCTACCACCTCAAAAAATGGGCCTGGATTCCCGCCGGAGTTTATCCCCGCGAAGGTGGGGGCGGGAATGACAAAATATACACCCAGCAACTATTCCTCAAACTTCGTTTCCAGATATTACTGGCCGTAGCGGCGCTCTCGGCGGGCAAATTCGGCCACGGCGGCATCAAACGCCTGCGGCGCAAAGTCAGGCCAGAGCGTCTCGGTAAAATACAGCTCCGCGTAGGTCGCCTGCCACAATAAAAAGTTGCTGATACGCGCATCTCCCCCCGTGCGAATGAGCAAGTCCAACTCCGGCAGCCCTTGGGTATACAGCAACGCCTGAAGCTTTTCTTCGGTAATCGCCTCCGGCTGTAAATCCCCTGATTGCACTTGTTTTGCCAGCGTTTGAACGGCTTGCATAATCTCCTGGCGACCACCATAATTGGCCGCAATCTGGAATTTCAGACCGGTATTGTTGGCGGTTTTTTGATGCGCGGTTTCAATCAGTGAAACCAGCGAGGGCGAAAACGCCGACAAGTCACCGATAAAGCGGATTTGCACGTTACTCTGGTGCAAAGCGTCCAGCTCAGCCGCCAGGGCTTCTAAAAACAGCTTCATCAGGTAGCCAACTTCCTCATCGCTGCGCTGCCAGTTTTCGGTTGAAAACGCGTAGACCGTCAGCGCCTCAAGGCCAACATCGTTGACATAGCGCACCAAGGTTCTCAGCGCGTCCACACCCTGCTTATGCCCCATCAGGGTCGGCAAAAATTTCTGTTTGGCCCAGCGACGGTTGCCATCCATAATGATGGCCACATGACGCAAACGACTCTCCCGAATGAGCGCTGAGGTCTCTTGTTGTAGCGAAGGGTTCGGCATAGTGTTTATTGTAGAACAAGCAAAACGCACTGCCTAGAACACTTCTGGCATTTTGAACCACATAAGCATGGTTCTCTCCAAAATATTTTTCTTTAAATTCGCTGCTTTATGGGGAGTGCTTCTAAAGAAAAACAGCCTTACCTGATTAGAGGAGATGACATAGTGTAGTAGTAGGTGTGTTCGTTGGTAAAGCTGGAGAATTGAGTAGTTCGTTTTGTTTAACTTTCGCGGAAATTATTATATCAAAACCAGACCTACGTGTGCGTCTCACAATAATTAAATTTTGTGAAAGTTTGCTCCTGCTGCCTGATGCGACAGTAAGCTCTGCAGTATTTCGTACAGCCTCCTTACGTAAAAATGCCCCCTTGCAAAGAACAAGAGGGCATTTGAATGCTTTCGTTTTTATAAGCCGACTAGGACACCTGGCTCAAGACACGGACACGGTTCGCCAACACGGCGGCGGCCCGTTCCGTCATTTCGGTTTCGGTTTGGGCTTTATTGATGTAAGCACCCACACCCACGGCAGCCGCCCCGGTTTCAAACGCCGTAGCCACGTTATCCGCCGTAATGCCGCTGGCAGTCATCACGGGCAGGTGAGTGGCTTCAACCAACACGCGCGTATTGCGCAGGGTCAGCTCTTCTTTTTCAGCCTGGGTCAGCGATTTGACGGTCGGTTCCGCCGACAGCACACGGGCAGAGCCTTCGGTTTGCAGCAGATCCACACCCAGTGCCGCCAGTTCTTGCGCCAATTGCACCTGGCTTTCCGGGGCCAAATGACCCGGAATGGTCACAGACACCAACGCCTTGCCCTGCACCAGCGTCACGGTTTCCGCCGCCAGCCCCAACACGTCATCCGCACTCAAAAACAGACCGGCATCATACAACGCATCAAAGTTGCCCAACTCAGCCACATCGGCGCCCGCCAACACGGCTTCGGCCAACTCCACCGGTTTGACGCTGGAAGCAAACACAGCGGCTTTGGTCGCTTGGCGTGCCGCTTTCACAATCTCGGGATTCGCCGCCACATCCACAGCGTGCGCACCAGCCGCTTCGGCGGCGCGAACCACTTTCAACACGTTTTCCAGGTTGAAATTGGCAATGCCTGCAATCACTTTCACTGCGCTGCGCGCCCGCAAAGCGGCTTGAAGGGCTTCCGTTCTCGAATTCATCAGACTCTCTCCTAACACATCAACAAGTATGGCTGCCATTATAGCCTAAAGAGAAAACCGTTGAACCTGCGTCTCAATGTTCGGGTCCAGCGACATCGCCTCTTGTTTCTTGATAGCAGCCGCTTCAGGCTGCCCAAGCTGCTCCGACGCCTGCGACCAATAAAAGAGCAAAAAGGCCTTCATCGTTTCGGGTTGCTCTGTCAGCAGCAATTCAAACACCCGGTTCATGGCTTCCACAGAATCAAGAGTCCCCAGCAAATAGGCCCGGTTGGCCTGCGCATCCAGATGCCCCGGCTCGAGCGCCGTTACTCTTTCAAACACCTGCAAGGCCTCCCGTTCGATAGCTTGCCGTGTCTCTCCGACGGATTGCGCATCAGCCTGCCGCAACAGCGTCAACCCCAACAAAAACAACGCCGAAACCGCATCCGGCTGCCTCTCAATCACCCGTGTCAAAACCGCCTTGGCCTCATCAATTTGAGACAATTTCAAATGGATTTCGCCCAGGCCGATTTGAGGTTCCAAGTAATCCGGCTGAAGCGCGATCGCCTTCTGGTACTTGTTCATGGCGTCCTTGTAGTCGCCGTGGAGCTTGACCACCGTGGCGGGAGCGTGGGCCAAGGGG
>CAZXUP010000289.1:2825-3359 GCA_964643815.1 uncultured Vampirovibrionales bacterium | reverse complement strand
TCCGAATTCGTCATATAGGGCGACAGAAACCATTTCCTGCTTTTTTGCATTTGGTTGATGCCGGTTTTTGCGTCGGGACCGGCAAACGCCAGTTGCAAATAAGGCCGATCACCGTCTAGCTTGACGCAAAACGTCCAGTCTTTATAATGAACTTCCGAAAGCAAAGCCTGAAAATGCTTTTGAATTGCAATGGTATTCGGTTTGAGCGGCTTTTGGGTTTTCGCCGACTTTCTTTTTTGGGCTGAAAACAAGATGATGGACTGTGCCGCAAGGGGATGGGTAAGACGCATCAGGAAAATAGCTCCGTCGCATGTTTAGCGCAACAATACCCGCACCCAGGGACGATTGTCAAACAGTCATGCCTGGGTAAACCAAGAAAATAAACCAAGAATTAATCCAGATAAATCTTCTCGGGGCCGGGTTTTTCGAGATCGGCCAGGCGAGACTTGCGCGACGAACTCACAGTGGCACCTGCCATCGAGGGCTTGGAACCCAGGCGATCAATGACTTTGGTGGCCATGCGCTCCTCGGCCA
>CAZXUP010000289.1:0-2815 GCA_964643815.1 uncultured Vampirovibrionales bacterium | reverse complement strand
GCGATCCAAACGGGTGTTCTCGCTTTCCAAATCGCGAATGACAGCCTTCAGCCGCGCCACTTCAGAATCTTCTTCTTTCTTCTGGACAATGCGCCGGTTAATCTCTTGAGACAAGGTTTTCAGGGCGGTATCCAGCGACCGATCTTCCGCCGCGCTGAAATTCTGTCCGGCTTCGGGTGTGGCGCCTGCGTGTTTGCAATGGCGCTTGCGCACCTTAATCAGTGTTGTCTGCCCCTTGGCGTAATAGAAAAACTCGCCGGGCTTGAGTGATTTAATCGCCTGAAACGAAATGCCGGCCTCGTTCAAAAACGGCTTGATGGCCTTGTAATCCTGCTCGGATTGAATGCCGCCAAACCAGAAACGGTTGCACTGGCTCAGGATATCCTTGTTCAAACTGGCCGGACGCTGGGTGGCCCACAAGCTGTCGATGGCGCGCTTGCGGCCCCGCTTGGCAATTTTTTGCGAGGCCTGTACCGGGTCGATGGATTTTTTCTTGCCGCGCTTGATGGACGTTGCCGCCATGCGCTGCGGCGCGTAAATCTGCGCTTCTTCTACCACCAGGCGCATCTTGGTGCGGTACTTTTGCTCGGCCACAAACAGGGCATCCACAATCAAGCCGTAGAGATGCTGCTGCTCTTCATCCAGATACTCGGAGAGATCAAACACTGCCGAGAGCCGGTTTTGCAGCATGGCTTCCACATATAAATCGATCGCTTCCTCTTCCATCGGCAAACTGCCATGCTCGCCGCCGATAATCATCATCGGGTAGCGGGCGGCCAGCGTAAAATGCTCGCCTTCCGGGTCAATCACGCAGACCAGGCCGCCGGTCTCCAGGGTCTCTTCCAACAGCACGCCGGTCAGATACGATTTTCCCATCCCGGAGGAGGCCAGAATGGCGTCGCGTTCACCGGTGGTGGCAAAGGCATCCAGCGGAATGCTGAAGTTTTTGGCCACTTGCAGCGCGCGCGATCCGGGGACGATTTTATTTTTGATGAAGCGGAACATATCTCGTCATTATACGAGATTTTTCATGCGCTGTGGGGATCGACAGGATCGGGGGACGGGTGGGGAATGGAATTATAAAGGCGCTTTCGCTATGATTTGCAAGGAGATCTGTTTTGGTATTTGGGGTCCGTTCCCTCCCCCCAAGCCCCCTCCCTGATTTGGGGAACTACATTCCAAGCCCGACCCTGAAAGAGGAGATTGATTATGGCTGAACCAAGAGATGGTAATGTGCAAGTTGGCGGCATTGGCTGGCTGGCGCGGATGATTGACAAGGCCCGCATGGAAGCGAAAGGCGAAATTGAGCAGTACGATTTGGAATACCCGTGCCCGATGGATCAAAGCCTGCTGCGTCAACTGGGTGTTGATGGCAAGGTCTTCCAGAACATTGCGGTGTCTGCCTCGACCGATGAGCAGGTGCTGTTTGAACTGGAGCGGTTGGGTGTCAATCTGCCCGGTAAGGTGAAGTAACCGGCATTTATAAATTGCTTGTATCCTTTTGTCCCGCACTGGCGGGTGTAGTCTTTTTGCGGATGGCCTCGGTCACGGCGAGTAAAAGCAGGCGATCGACGTAGTTTTCATATATCTCTTTTTCTCGAGTCAGTTCTGCTTCAGAAGGTTTTTTGCCTGTTAAATGTTCTCCAGTGAGGACACATAGGCTTTCTGTAGGAATGTATTCGGGCCGGAACTTGCTAACAAGATTGCGCCAAGTCGATGGAAGCTTTTCTATGTCTAGAAGCTCCTTGTCGGGCATTTGGCTGGGTCGGAATTTTTCAACAAGGCGATGCCAAAAGCCTTGTAATCCTGGAAGCTGTTGACGCCTTTGGTTGACTTCCGGCAGGCTACGAACGTCGGCCTCAATATTTTTCAAAGCCAGGTATTGGACGAGCTTGTCTGCTTCTTCACGGTTGCGTTCGGCGCTTGGCATAGTGAAGGGGTAGATTGCGCCAAAGGCGATGCGAGTTCGGGAAATCATTGTTCGGTGAATTCCTTTTAGATTTGAGCGGATAATGCGGATAATATGGAGGCAGATAGCCCTGTCTTACATCTACGCTTGTAACAAACTGGCGGGATTTTTACAAGGAAAAGCCCTTGTTTGTTGAGAGAAATCACAGAACATCGTGTATGCTTGTCTTAACATAGGGTGGGCAGTCCTGTTTTTCAGGCTGTCAGTGTACTCGACTGATTGAGCATAGGAAATAAAAGCGTGGCCACTTCTTCCACGACAACCGTCAATCCGGGGACCCAGAGAACCGATAATTGGTATATTGAGCCGATTCTGACGTTTTTAGGGCTGGGTTCCTTTGGTGTGTACGCCATGTGGCGTGCATTCATGAATGATCACTTTATGGTGACCGGAACCCAATACCTGGCGCCAATGTATTCTCCGTATCTGCCCGAAGTGTTTCACCTGCTCGGCATTCATCTGCCTTTCTTGGAAAAGAGCGGCGGCCTGGGCTGGATTATCTCGCCCGCACTGTTTATTCTGTGGGCGCCGTTTGGTTTCCGAACCACTTGCTATTACTACCGAAAAGCCTACTACCGTTCGTTTTTCTCTGCGCCTCCGGCCTGCTCGGTGGGTCCAAAATCCGGCAACCCCCTGTTTGAAGCTGAAAGCGCGACGTTTGGCAGCTTGCTGGGCAAGGGCAAAAAATACACGGGTGAAAAGCTCTTTCCGATGGTGTTACAAAATTCACACCGCTTCTTTTTCTATATAGCGGCGCTGTTTATTCTCATTCTGGGCTATGACGCCTTTGCGTCCTTCTTTATGCCGGGTTATAGCGGCATTCGGGTGGGTTTGGGCACCTTTATT
>CAZXUP010000288.1:1994-3361 GCA_964643815.1 uncultured Vampirovibrionales bacterium | reverse complement strand
TCATTCCGTCTGCGTTTGCGGGCTTTTCCATGTCGTCTGCCTATACGGCAGCCAGGGGGTATGCAGTTTATAAGGCGGCGCTATGGCTTATCCCAGCGGCCTTTCTGGCGTTGGCCTTGTATCTTACCAATCCCCGCAATGGCTTCTTGCAAAGCTAGACGAGTTTACCGCCCAAATTGGGGCGATTCCGACTCCTCGACGCTGAAACCCACGCCCTCGCGCACGCTTTTGCGCTCGGCGTAAATCACGGCTTCCTCCTTGCTGTCAAAATGCACCTGGGGTTCTTGCGGCGCGTTGGTGGTGTACACGTTCCAGCCGCCTTTAATGGTATCCGGCACGACATGATAGACGGCGTTCAGGTGCTCTCCTGCGGGCTGATAAGGCAAGTTCGGCATAGATACTCCCCTTCTGTTTTGTGTCGGCAGCGCCCTTCTATTTTGCCTGCTTTGGAGTGCTAAGCAATTCGGCACCCTTCCTAGCCTAAGTGGGCTTGCGGGGTTCGGTCGGCAAGAACAGTACGGGTTTGCACTTTATAGAGGCAGTGCCGTCTATGCTAAGATGACCCTATCCCAAAGCCTTGGACAGATATCACATGCGGAATTTCATGCCTGAAAAACCAAAGCGTGTCGCGGTTGCGATGAGTGGCGGTGTGGATAGCAGCGTGGCGGCTTATCTCATTGCCAAAGCCGGGCATGACGTGGTTGGGCTGACCGCCTGGACGCTGAACGGGCCGGGCAAGTGCTGCAATGATGCGCTCGTCAATGCCGGGCGGGTCTGCGAAATGCTGGGCGTGCCGTACGACACGGTGGATCTGCGGGCTGAATTCTCGCACTACGTGATGGATTACTACAATAGCTCCTATATGGCGGGGCTGACGCCCAATCCCTGCGTCGAATGCAACCGCTACGTCAAGTGGGAGCAACTGGTGCGGTATGCCGTCAACGAGCTGGGCGTTGATTACGTGGCGACCGGGCACTATGCAATCCTGTCCCACGCGGCGGATGGCGTTCAGGTCCGGCGCTCCGTTGATGAGCATAAAGACCAGACCTACATGATGACGCGGGTCTATCCTAAAGATTTGGAACGGACGTTGTTTCCGCTGGGCGAGATGACCAAACCCGAGGTGGTGGCGTTGGCGCGAGAGTTGGATCTGCCGACCGCCTACAGCAAGGAGTCGCAAGACATTTGCTTTGTGCTGGACGGGCAGGCCAACTACATGAATATGACCTTCGGCAAGCGGAAAGGCACGTTTGTCGATATCGACACCGATAAGATCCTGGGCGAGCACGATGGCTACTATCGTTTTACCATTGGACAGCGCAAGGGGATGGGTGTCGCGGCCGGACGACCGGTGTACGTGGTCAAAA
>CAZXUP010000288.1:1400-1984 GCA_964643815.1 uncultured Vampirovibrionales bacterium | reverse complement strand
CCTGGGCGATGCGCATCATCTCGATAGCTCTGTGTTTACGGTGCTGGCGTCCAACTGGCTCGATCCTCGCTTTGAGGACCCGACGGCTTATCCGTTTGAGACGATGGTGAAGATTCGCTATAACACGCCACCCAAGCCGGGCCTGGTTGAGTATTTGGATGCAGGCACGTTGAAAGTAACCTTGAGAGAACCGTTATCGGCTATCACGCCGGGGCAGATTGCGGCGTTCTATGATTTGGAATTCAGCCGGCTTTATGGTGGCGGCTATATCGAAAAGCACCTGGGCCATGCCGATATGCAGGAAGCGGATTGGCAAAACAAACGCGAAAACCTGCCCGATCTGTACTGTCAGGTATCGGTCAGCTAGCTGTCGTAAGCGGTTAAAATCAGGCCGTGCGCAACCGGGTCGAAGTTCTGCGGAAAGAGGGTGCTTTCGTCATAACGTGCGCCGCGCAGGCTGGCGCCCTGAAGCTCTGCTTTTTCCAGGTTGGCGCCCTGCAACTTGGCCAAATTTAGCGCCGCCCCGTTCAGGTTGGCGTGTGTGAGGTTTGCGCTGCGCAGATCGGCCTGCGTAAAGTCCGCCT
>CAZXUP010000288.1:0-1390 GCA_964643815.1 uncultured Vampirovibrionales bacterium | reverse complement strand
GAAATGCGTATACGCCTTCCATCCAGGCGGATGTCAGGTTGGCATCCTTCAGGTTGGCCTGGTTCAGGTTGGCTTCTTTTAAATTGGTTTTGTGGAACGTGGTGTTAATGAGCCGCGCGCCGCGCAGCAAGACGCCTTTCATCTCCGCGCCGGTAAAGTCGGCCCAGGCGAGATCGGAACCTTCCATGTCGGCCTGGTTCATTTCCGCATGTTGAAACAGAGCCGATTGGGCGCGCAGTTTCAGCATGCGTGCCTTGTTCATCTTGCTGCGACTGAGATCGGCATGCTGCAGGTGGGCGTCAGACAGCTCAGCCTCTTCAAACTGGACTCCTTGCAAGATGGCGTTGGAGAAATCCGTGTGGGTCAGATCGATTTTTTTGGCGATGGCGTCGGTCCAGTCGGATTGGCTGCAGTGGCTGGATTGCATGCGCGCTTCGGATAAGTTGGCCTCTCTCAGGTTGCAGGTTTCCAGGGTAATGCCCTTCAAGCTGCTCTGGATGAGTTGCGCCCCTGACAGGTTGGCCCCTTTCAGGTTGGCTCCCCGCAAGTCGGCGCCCGTCAGGTCGGCCCCTTTCAGGTTGGCATTAAACAGTACGGCGGAGCACAGATCGGCAAAGCGCAACGTGCAACCGGCCAAGTCTGCGTAAAGCAGATTCTCGGCCTGTACTTGCACTAGCGTGCCACCACTTTGATTTCGGATTGAAACCATAACAACAAACCCTGTCTGTGATGAATCCTGTCGATTCCCGCTCAGTTCCCGACTGCTTCCAGATCTATTATCGACAGAATATGCCCAGACTAAACTTAGCCGTCAGAGTGAGTGCTTATGCACCCAGATTTCGATGCATCAACCGCAACAGCGGTCCCACATCAGAAGGGTCGTCATAGCCCAGTCTCGAACTGAGCGCCTGTTGCGGCAAGTTGCCATCCGCCCAAAGCGCTTTCAGAAACTCACCGGCTTTGGGGTTCTGGTACCAGTCCTCGCCATCGGTCTCTTGGCCAAAGTGGGTGCAAAGGTACTCGCGAAGCTGCGCTTCCAGGCTCCAGGCGGTAAAGTAGTCGGCGACATAAAAGCCCGCGTCCACATCCCGGGTCCAGCCTTCGCCCTCGTAGCGGAAACCGCAACCGCGCGTCAACAGTCGCGCATAGCATTCGCCCTTGTCGTCCATCGAGTAGCCCGGTTCGTTGACGCCTTCAAACAGGGCAAGCTCAAATTGCATTTTGCTGGCGTAGCGGCGCAGCATGTACAGGTCTTCCAACGCCCGCCGCTGGACTGCCAACTTGGCCTCGGCTTCGTTTAAGTCAGCCATGCGCATCAACCAGTGGCGGTTCATAAACAAATTCTGAAACAGGTAGGCGTAGGTTTCGGTGGTGGTGTTGTTGCCCATCA
>CAZXUP010000287.1:0-3376 GCA_964643815.1 uncultured Vampirovibrionales bacterium | reverse complement strand
GTGGCCTGGTGGCTTTGCCCACAGAGACGGTCTATGGGTTGGGCGTAGATGCTGAAAACCCGGAGGCTCTGGCGCGCTTGTACGCAGTCAAGGGCCGCCCCGGCTCTCACCCGGTGATTGTGCATCTGGCGATGCCGGATCAGCTGGATGACTGGGCGGTTGAAATCCCTGATGCGGCGAGAACGCTGGCCCACGCCTTTTGGCCTGGGCCGTTGACGCTGATTTTGAAGCGCTCCAAACGGGTTTTGGATGCGGTGACCGGCGGGCAGGAGACGGTTGGCCTCAGAGTCCCTGGGCATCCTGTCGCATTGGCGCTTTTGAAAGCTTTTGGTGGCGGGATTGCAGCCCCTTCCGCCAACCGGTATGGCAAGTTGAGTCCCACCTCGGCAGCGCATGTTCGCTCCGATCTGGGTGGGGATGTTGATTTGATTCTGGATGGCGGCGCTTGCCCGGTTGGGGTGGAATCGACCATCGTGGCCTTTCGGGAGGACGGGCAGCCCCTGATTTTAAGACCGGGGATGATTACGGAAGCTCAAATCTCGGATGTGTTGCGGCTTTCCGGCAAAAATACGGCCATGGCGAGCCCGGAAGAGAGTGTGATCCGGGTTCCGGGGACTTTGGCCAGTCATTATGCCCCGCAAACGCCGCTGGATTTGGTGCCTTCAGGGCAGTTGGCTTCCATTGCCAGGCAGGCTGGGCTGGGAGAGGGAAAAGTAGGGGTTCTGGCTTATTCTGAACGGTTTTTTGAAGCGGAAACCGATTCAACCCTTGTGTGGGTGAAGGCAGAAGGCCAGGCCGAGCTTTATGCGCGGGGCTTATACGCCCATTTGAGGAAGCTGGATGGGATGGGCCTGAACCGTATTCTGGTCGAAGCGGTTCCTCAGGGGGATGACTGGGTAGCCGTGTCGGACCGCCTGAAACGGGCCGCGTATCGAGCGTAAACGGGTATAAATTTAGGGTTTAGGCCTTGTTTCGACGCTCTTTGCCTTCCCGGCGTTCTTTCTGTCGGCGTTCCGATTCTGTCGGAGGCTGTTCCGGCTTTCTGCGGCTCTGTTCACGACGGTCGCTATTCGCTCGGCGGTTACTGGTCTGGGACATGGGACGCTCCTTCCAGGGTGGTTGTCCAGGTCTGCTTTCGTAGTTTCATCGACCGAACGAGGCTGGACTTTAATTTATCACCCAAGCGCGTTGAAAGCCGTGAGTTTGGCTGGGTCCAGCAAAGCAGGCGCTTTGGGTTTTCTTGCTAAATTCAGCTGTAGAGACCTTCGGCCAATTCTCCGATGACAGCGCGGTTGGTATGGTGGGCGATGTCGGCTTCCGAAATAATCCCAATGCAATGCTTCTGCTCATCGGTTACCAAAATTCTTTTGACCTGACGACGTGTCATACGCTCCAGAACCGTGCTGAGATTATCTTCCGCATGGCACGTCAGCAGGTCGGTGTGCATGATTTCCCGTAACTGGGTCGAATGCGGGTCCAGATTCCGTAAAATAATATCCAGGCAGAGATCCCGATCGGTAATAATGCCCGAGCAACGGTTCTGTGCATCGATAACCGGTATGACGCCAATATTTTGGCGCTTCATAATTTCCACGGCCCGATACACCGAATCGGTTTCCTGGCAGGTAAACGGTTTTCTGGACATCACGTCTTTGGCGCTTGTCATCGGCGTGCTCCTTTACTGCTTGTTCCGTCGTGTAAACCCTTCAGGCGGCCAGCCAGATTTGTTCGATGTCATTGGGCAATTGCGCGGCGATGTCTTTGATTTCGCCTTCGGAAATCTGTGCTTTGAGTGTGTGAAACACGGCGTTTGTCAACACTTCCGAACCCACCGGCAATTGTCGTTTATCAATCTCGTTCTGAATCAGCGCGTAGAGTTCCTCTTTTTTTCGGTATTTCAACTGAAACTGACGTGACAGGCTCAGAAAATTACTGATCCATGTGTCACTGTTCCAGAGTCTGCGTAAATCTTGCGGCAGTTGGGCGGCAACATCCTTGGCCTCTTCTTGTGTCAGTCGATGGCTCAGCAGGCTGAGCACAATTAAAACCCCTTCTTCCGCCATCTCGGGTGTTGGCAAACCGGTTTGCTCCTGAACCTGATAACTGAATTCAGCACGGTTCATAGTTCCTCCTTGTCCAGCTTCTCCGCTTTCGGCTTAAATCAGTGTAATGCGGCACTATAGCGACTTTGCGTATCATATGCCATTCGCCAGTTTGGCAAAAATGAGAGCGCTAAAATAAAAATGATCTGTTTTCAGACTCTTCTAGCCAAGTGTCGATGGCTTTTATAAACATCTGGCCAGTCGATATTTTGTGAGTGAAAAATTAGAATAAAACTCGTATGAAGTGATGCAAAGTCACTTCAGCAAGCCCCCTTCAATGTTCATTGAAGGGGGTACTTTTTCAAAAGCGAGGAGATGCAATCGGCATGCCCATGGAGATTTTGAATCGAGGCAATTACCGGTTAATGAAAACCGAGCAGTTGGGACACAAACTCCTGGTGTTGAGAGCGGATCTTTACGACTGGTTTATTACTGCTCGAGGTCAGTATTTATCGTTAAGCCAGGAAGAACCGGTATCGGCTCAACTGATTGTTGAAAGTGATTTTGTGTTGCTGTTGCCCCATCAGGAGAAGGGCTGGCGGGATGATATCCAGTATTTGGAACTGCGCCAGCCGGACGGTCACTATAGCAGTTATCGGCTGCCCTTTGGGTTGCCGAGAGATTTCAGACAACAAAAACTGATTGAGCCATTAAGTCAGCGATTGAGCTCAGAACAGATTCGCCAATATGTTTAGAACAGTCGTTCTGTCAGAAAGATCGTGAAGGAGGTGTCCGGTGGAATCCACGAACGAAAATTATTCTGCTGTTCAATCCACACAGTTCAATCGACGGGAAATTGCGATTGATTTGGGGGAGACGCATCTCAAAGGAGATTTGTCGATTCCGCCGATGATGAAGGGTATGGTATTGTTTGCGCATGGTAGCGGCAGCAGCCGGTTAAGCCCCAGAAACCGCTATGTCGCGTATGAGTTGAACAAGGCCGAGCTTGGAACCTGCTTATTCGATCTGCTGAGTTTAGAGGAAGAAGCGGAAGATCAGTATAATGCCCAGTATCGTTTTGATATTCCGCTGTTGGCAAAACGTCTGGTCGCTGTGACAGACTGGATTGAGCGGCATTTGAGAACCGCGTTGTTTGGAACCGGAACATTGCCGATTGGCTATTTTGGCGCCAGTACGGGCGCGGCTGCGGCTTTAATGGCCTCGGTGGAGCGAGCGGAAGTCGTGCGCTCCGTGGTTTCTCGCGGTGGCCGCCCAGATCTGGCCGGGCATGTTCTAAACCGTGTTTCGGCGCCCACCTTGTTATTGGTGGCGAG
>CAZXUP010000286.1:0-3404 GCA_964643815.1 uncultured Vampirovibrionales bacterium | reverse complement strand
AGGTGAAAGACAGCAGCGGCAAAACGCAAGCGCTGGAAGCGGAAGCCTTCTTGCTTGCCACCGGTTCGTCACCCATTCAAATTCCGGGCTTTGAATTCAACGGCGACACCATCATCGAATCGCGCGAAGGGTTGGACTGGACCGAAGTGCCGGAAAGCATCTGCGTCATCGGCGGCGGCGTGATTGGCCTGGAAATGGGAACGCTGTACGCGAAACTCGGCAGCCATGTCACGATTATCGAACTCGCCTCGGAGATTTTACCGGGCACCGATGCGGAAATTGTGCAAGCCTTGCGCCGCTCGCTGAAGAAGCGCGGCATCACGGTTCATACCGATACGAAGGCTAAAAAAGCGACGGTCGGAAAAGGCGCAAAAGGCAAAACAGTACAGGTAGAAATCGAAAACAGCAAAGGCGCACAAACACTGGAAGCCGACAAACTGCTGGTATGCGTCGGACGTCGCCCCAACAGCCAGAACCTGGGCCTGGAAAAAGCGGGCGTCAAAACCAACGACAAAGGCTTTATCATTGTAGACAATCAATTGCGCACATCGGTCAAACATATTTTTGCGATTGGCGATGTCACCGCGCCGCCGCTGCTGGCGCACAAGGCATCGAAAGAAGGCTTGGTCGTAGCCGCTGTGATTGCAGGACAAAACGAGATTCTGGATTACCGCGCGATGCCTGCCGCCATCTTCTGCGATCCGGAAATCGCCACCGTGGGCTTGACCGAAGAGCAAGCCAAGGCACAGGGATACCAAGTCAAAGTCGGCAAGTTTCCGTTTGCCGCTTCAGGCCGGGCGCTGAGCATGAACGAACCCGAGGGCTTTGTGAAAATGGTGGCCGATGCCAAGACCGATGAAGTGCTGGGCGTCCATATGATTGGCCCGGAAGTCTCCGAATTTATCGGCGAAGCGGCGCTGGCCATTGAAATGGGCGCGACCTCGGAAGACATCGCCCTCACCGTGCACACTCATCCCACGCTCCCCGAAACCCTGATGGAAGCGGCAGAGGCCGTCCATGGCATGGCCGTGCATATCTATCAGAAAGAAAAGCCAACCGTGGCAGCCAGCAAATAGTTTTCTCACTGTTTCGAAAATCAAACCACCTGTCATTCCCGCGAAAGCGGGAATCCATTGACAGAGAGATACACAATGCTTTCAATACTAATGAATAAAACAGTATGCACGAGGCAGAAATGACAAGCCTACTTGACCAAAAGAAGAAAATGTCCGTTTTGGATTTTCAACTCACTGACTATCAAGGCATCTGGGCGTTGCAAAAAGAGTTGGTGCAGCAACGCATCAAGGATGACATCCCGGATACATTGCTGATGGGCGAGCATCCGCCGGTGCTGACGCTGGGGCGTGGCACGCATACCGAAAACCTGCTGAACCCGCAGGGCATTCCGGTGATTGAAATCGAGCGCGGCGGCGATGTCACCTATCATGGCCCCGGCCAACTGGTTGCCTATCCCATCTTCAAACTACCGCCGGAACGCCGCGATTTGCACCGCTACCTGCGCGATTTAGAGGAAGTCATCATCCAAACCCTGGCGCATTTTGATTTAAAAGGCGAACACAACCCAGGCTGGACAGGTGTTTGGGTACGCGAACCAAAAAGCGGGCAGTTACTTAAAATTGCTTCCATTGGTGTCGCCGTCAAACAATGGGTGACCTATCACGGACTGGCGCTGAACGTCTGTACAGATTTAAGCGCCTTTCGGCAAATCAACCCCTGCGGCCTGGAAAGCGGTGTGATGACTTCGATACAGCAGCTTTTACCGCAAGCTATTGCCATGCAGCAAGTGAAAGAGCAGATGCTTTTAAAGTTTGAAGCACAATTCAATCGGCATTGAAAAACCGCCCCGATCAAAATACCAAGGGCGGTTCAACACATCTAACGTTCAGTACGTCTTACTTTTCCGCCTCGGTTTTTTTCCGCTTCGGGCGACGACCACTGTCGAACAGCCCCGGAAGACCAAAACCACTTCTTTCCTGCATATCAAATATAAGATTCATACCGCTACTACCTTCCTCATCACTGATTTCAGGTCTCGTTATTCCAGCAATTTTTCCGTCTTTCGCTTGTCTGACGATCACATCCAAAGTTTTTTGAGCTTTTTGCCCCGACGACTTCCGTTTGGGCAACCCTGTTTCACCTAATGCACGCCATATCTGCGCCAACTCTCTCGCCTCTTTAGAAGAGGCGCTAAGCGGAAGATGGGATTCTCCAGGGATATCCAACATAGTCGCTTCCTGAAAGCGACCATGGATCCTCTTTTTATTAAAATCAGTCAAATCTTCGGTCAACAAACGTTTTAGCTTAGGCAATCCCATTTCACCGAGCATGCGCCACAGCTTTGCCAATTCTCCCACCTCTTTAGAAGAGGCGCTAAGCGACGACGGCCCCCCTTCTTTTCCGAGCGTATCCAACTTGGCTGCTTCCTCAAGGCACTGACTCGCCCAACTATCATTAATGAAATCAGTCCAGTCTGATTTTGAACTATCCTCGATTAACAGCACATACTGTCCCCGCATCTTCGAGACAACTGGTGCGTCTTCTTTTCCCAAATAACGGAACAAGAGCTTCGCGGCTCGTTTAGCTTCCTCGGAAGAGGGTGGAAACTTTCGACCGTTTGGATCGACAAACTGGACTTTATACGCACCCGAAAACCTGACTTGCATAAGCGACACTCTTTCATTGAGATGGTTCTTAACAACGACAATAATAGTAGCAAAAACAGCGCCTTCCTCAAACTTTGGGTTATTTTTGGTTAGAGAACGTTACGATTTCTTTGCATGCGTTTCTGGAAGTGGCATAATAGCGGGTGGAATCGTTTTTTGATTGCATTGTCAACATTTTCGTCAGCATGAAAGCCCCTTCTGATGACCATCACCCAGGAAACAGTCGCTCATGTTGCCAAGCTGGCCCGCCTGGAACTGACGCCCGAGGAAACCACCCGCTATACGCAGGACTTGGGCAATATCTTAAAGCTGGTTGAACAACTGGACGGCCTGGACCTCTCCAGCATTTCGGTTGAACTGCAGGTGACGGAGCCTACAGTCTTTCGGGCCGACAAGGGACTGCGTGAGTTTGAGCGCAAAGACCTGCTGGCCAATGCGCCACACGAAGAAGACGGCTTCTTCCGGGTGCCCAAAATCCTGGGCGACACCGCAGGCTGACATTCCTTCTTTCTGGCCCCTACCCGGCATCCATTTGGCATTTTTCCGTTTGTTCTGTTTTTCTCCTTCTAGAACCCCCAATCCACAAAGGACCGCTTTATCATGGGATCAACCAAGTACATTTTCGTTACCGGTGGCGTGGTCAGCTCGCTGGGCAAGGGCATTGTAGCTGCTTCTTTAGGCCGTTTGCTGCGCGCCCGTGGCTTTAAGGTCTCCATCCAG
>CAZXUP010000285.1:2951-3418 GCA_964643815.1 uncultured Vampirovibrionales bacterium | reverse complement strand
TTCGCCGGCAAGGCTTTGGCGGCCGCACCGAACGCTGCGTTCGCAAGAGCTTGACGGTCGATTGACATGGCAATCGCCCGCCGAACCCGTAAAACCGCTCAGCCAGGCGCGACGTTCCTTGTCTTTCGGCAAATACTCGTTGATATGCTCATCCACCGAAGGAAGTAGGTACGCATCCAGTTGATAGTCCCGCATCAATCCGCGCAAAGCCGTCAACCGCTCTGCCGTAACGCTCTCTTTGCTACTGATGACGCTCGCCATTCCCCGTCCATCCCTTCAACACGATGATACCGCCATTATAGCGCGTTACGAGGGATTTTCCACTCTGTCATTCCCACTACCCCCAAGGTTCCCTGTCATTCCCGCTTTCGCGGGAATCCATTGCCAGGAGTAAACAAAAATAGAAGCGAGGTGGAAAGACCTGACAAACCGGGTTCTCCGCTAAATGGATTCCCGCTTTCGCGGGA
>CAZXUP010000285.1:2063-2941 GCA_964643815.1 uncultured Vampirovibrionales bacterium | reverse complement strand
AGCCGAACGGACACAAACAAACACAGCGCACAAAACAGAATGCACCCTAACAGCGCAGGCAATAGCTGATAGGCAACCACATCGGGACTCAAGGCACTTAACTGCGCTTGCAGCTCCGCATAGCTCCCGGCTCCTGCCCCAACCACACGATCGATATCGAGGAAACCGGATAAAACCTGCCGTACCAGCCAACCAGCAGGCGAAAACAAGCTGAAAACCAACACCAGCACGGCACGAAGCAATGATTCTGCAAGATTGTTAGGGAACATCGGGCTGAATGGGCCTTATGGGTCAAATTTCGGACTGAACTTCTGTTTGAAGCCCTCTGAAACTGAAAGCGTGCGCGTTTGTTAAGCGGTTTAAAGGGGATGATTGGCGATCCTGACATTGGGAGCATACGGGGTATAATGTAGAGGACTGGAAACGCACCGCCACAGGACAGTTTGAGCACAGGCTGAGCCGTGCCGCTCAGCCTCCGGTTTAAGCAACCGGCTTAACCAAAAGGAAACCCGGCCTTGGCCGATGAGAATAAGCAGTTTGAGGCGACGCCTCAGAAGTTGAAAAAGGCCCGCGAGCAGGGGCAGGTCTTCAAAAGCAAGGATCTCTCCACCGCCGCCTTCCTGATGATCATGTTCATGACCATCTTTGCCGCCGCGCCGCTCATCTGGAAGGAAACCGCCACGCTGTTCATCCTCGTCTTCGAGCAAATCCCCAACAAAACCATCGAAAACATCGGCTGGCAGTATCTGGCCCTCATCACCCTCAAGACGCTGGTGTTTCGGGTCGCCCCGTTTATCTTTCTGGCGGCGCTGATTTCGATTGCGGGCGATTTTTTTCAGGTGGGGTTTCATTTTGTCTCCTGGTTGATGCGGGATGCC
>CAZXUP010000285.1:0-2053 GCA_964643815.1 uncultured Vampirovibrionales bacterium | reverse complement strand
TTTTCAGGTGGGGGCGTTGTTTTCCACCAAGGCCATCGAACCCAAGTTTGACAAGCTGAACCCGGTGAAAGGTTTCAAAAATATTTTTTCCCAGCGCACCCTGGTCGAACTGGTCAAAAACATCATCAAGGTGTTGGTGCTGGGCTGGGTGGGCTGGCTTGTATTTCAAAAGTATATTGGGCACTTTTTGGCGGTCGGCGCCAGCGAAAACGTCTTTGCCATCATGGGGATTTTGGGCGAAGTGCTGATGCAGTTTATTTTGTACGCCGGTATTGCCTTCCTGGCGCTTGGCTTGGCCGATTTTCTGTTTCAGCGTTGGAAGTTCATGCAGGATCAGAAAATGTCCTTCAAAGAGTTGAAAGACGAGTTTAAAAACACCGAGGGCGACCCCATGATCAAACACGCCCTCCGTCAGCGCCGCATGCAGATGCTGCAGCGCAGTATGCTGGAAGCGGTTCCTACGGCTGATGTAGTTACGACCAATCCAATACACATTGCCGTAGCGTTAAAGTATAATGCTGATGTAATGGAAGCGCCCAGAGTGGTGGCTAAGGGAACCGAACTGTTCGCCGAGCAAATCAAAAACATTGCGAATGAGCATGGCGTTCCGGTTGTCGAAAACCCAGTAGTAGCCAGGGCACTCTTCCGTTTAGTCGATGTCGATCAGGAAATTCCCCCGGATTTGTACCAGGCAGTGGCTGAAATTCTCATGTTTGCCTGGCGCACCAAAGGCAAGGCGCCGCCCTTGCCCGGTACAGCCCCCAACCAGTAAGCAGAGCGGCGGATTGAGATAAACAGTGTCATCACCCAAGAAATTGCCCGGAAAGGTCAATATCGCCCAATATCTACCCCTGGTGGAGCGCGTCGCCAAGGTGGAATACCGCCGTATTCCCTCGCATATGGTGGATTACGAAGAATTGGTCAGCATCGGGGCCATCGCCATCCAGGCCCTGCTGAAAAACAAGACCGAAGAACAAATTGAAAAGCTGAACACGTCTTATATGGCCACAGCCACCCGCTGGGCCATTCGCAACGAACTGCGCTCCCGGTACAAATGGTATACCCTCAAGCACAGCAAAGGGCCTGAGGAAGAAGAACCCGAGGTTCCAGGCGCAACCCCGGCGACCGAAGGCAATGGCGCCGCCGCTCCTGCAGGCGAGGCTTCTCCAAGCCCGGAAACCGTGCGTGAATCCATTTACGAAACCATTCTTTCGATTGAGAGCATCCAGGAAGGCAACGACGGGGACGCCCCCTACGAATTTCTGAGCGACGGGTCGGCCACGCCGGAAGAGAGCCTGGAAATCGTTGAGTTGGGACGGGCCATCAAGAAAGCCATTGAAAGCCTACCGCCCAAAGACCGCACGATTATGGAATACCGCTTCTACCGCAACATGCAGGTGAAAGACATCGCCTCCATCGTCGGACTGTCCAGCTCCCGCATCACGCGAATTGTGCAGGCCTCGCTAAACCAGGTGCGCGACTACCTGCGCGATAACAATCATTTGGAATAGCAACCCAGGCTAAACGTGTCGATCCTGACAATAGACACTTTCATAAAGTGTGCCAAAAACTGTCCGTTTACGCTTGGGTTGGGTATAATTTTAAGCACCCTCAATTATGAAGCTTCTCCCGATGATGCGTAAACCCACTTCCGCCAAGTTGGCTTTAGGCTTAACCATTCTGGCCGTTTTGATTGCCGGGGTTGTCGCTTTTGGCTATCTCTGGCCCGGTTCCCAGACGGTGAAACTGTCCGGCGAAATCCAGGCGCGCGAAATCAAGAACGGCTCCCGCTTTGGGGGCCGGGTCAAACAGATTCTGGTGCAGGAAGGGCAGGAAGTGAAACAGGGGGATTTGCTCATCCTGTTTGAGGACACGGATTTGCAGGCCAAAATTGCCGACGCCAAGGCCACGCTCAACCAGGCCATGGCACAGGAAAAACTGCTGGCCCAGGGAGCCGATTTTGGGACGGTGCGTCAGGCAGGCTCGTCGGTGCAGCAGGCCCAGGAACGCTTGCAGATGGTCACTGCCGGTGCGCGTCCCGACGGATGCCGCG
>CAZXUP010000284.1:0-3445 GCA_964643815.1 uncultured Vampirovibrionales bacterium | reverse complement strand
AAAGCCGAAGCTGATTATCTGCGGCGCCAGCGCCTATGCCCGCACGATTGATTTTGAGAAATTCCGCGCGATTGCCGATGAAGTGGGCGTGTTGCTGATGGCTGACATTGCGCATATTGCAGGCTTGGTGGTCTCCGGTTTGCATCCCAGCCCGGTGCCGCATTGCCATTTTGTCACCACCACCACGCACAAAACTTTGCGCGGACCGCGCGGTGGCATGACGATGTGCCAGGAGGCGTTCGCCAAAGCGGTGGACAAGGCGGTTTTCCCCGGCTTGCAAGGTGGGCCGCTGATGCATGTGATTGCGGCAAAAGCGGTTTCGTTTAAAGAAGCGCTGTCGCCGGAGTTCAAGATTTACTCCAAGCAAGTGGTGCTCAACGCCGCAACGCTGGCCGAAACGCTGCTTTCCAATGGCATTAATATTGTCAGCGGTGGAACGGATAACCATCTGATAATGCTGGATCTGCGCAGTGTCGGCTTGACTGGCAAAGAAGCGCAGAACCTGCTGGAGACGATTTTTATTACCACCAACAAGAACACGATCCCCAACGACCCGCAATCGCCTTTTGTAACCAGTGGCTTGCGCCTGGGCACCCCTGCCCTGACCTCTCGTGGTTTTGATGAGCCGAGTATGGCCAAAGTCGGACGGATCATTGCCGAAGCGCTGAAAAAGCGGGAAAATATAGAACATCTGGCTCAGGAAGTTCAGGCCCTTGGGCAGCAGTTTCCCCTGTATCCTGAGCTTTCCGCCGCGTTCAAAGAGGAGGCCTTGAGCCATTAATATCCTGGATGGGATTAACTCTTTATTTATGCTCAACCTGATGGGGTTTGGCATTGCCTTGGTGTTGACGTTGATATTGGTGCCGCTGGTACGCAAAATCGCCATCAACGCGGGTTATTATGACGCGCCGGGCGAGCGAAAAATTCACAAGTACCCGGTTCCACGTCTGGGTGGCGTGGCTATCTGGCTGGGTTTTATGTTGGCGCTGGCGCTGACGAGCCTGCTGAAGTGGCACCCCGTCCTGGGGAGCGCATTGCCGGGCGTTCTGGCAGGCGGTACGATTATTTTTATCCTGGGCTTGCTGGATGATTTGTACACGCTGTCGCCCTATTTAAAGCTTGCGGTTCAGTTTGTGGCGGCTTTGACGGCTTTTTCGCTAGGCGTCCAGATTAACACGCTGGATTTACCCGGCGCGCAATTGTTGATTCTGAATGCACTCAGCCTGCCCATCACGGTCATCTGGCTGGTAGGTCTGGCCAATGCGCTCAATTTTATTGATGGTATCGATGGCCTTGCGGCAGGCGTAACCACATTGTCGGCCCTGACGCTGACCGTTGTCGCCATGTTCACCCATCAGCCGTCATCGGCGCTGTTGGCGGCATTGCTGGCAGGGGCCAGCCTGGGCTTTCTGGTCTACAATTTTCATCCGGCCAAAATTTTTATGGGCGATGGCGGGGCGCTGTTTTGCGGGTTTGTGTTGGCCTGTATCGCGGTGACGGGCGTGCTGAAAACCAAGGTGGTGGTGATGCTGCTGCCGATGTTTGTGCTGAGCGTGCCGATTCTGGACATCACCTACTCGGTGTTTCGCCGCTTGTTGCAGGGTAAAAACCCGTTTTTGCCGGATGCCAGCCATATTCATCATCAGTTTCTCAAGGCCGGTGTGGGGCAAGTCAAAACCGTGACGTATTTCTATACGCTGTGCGTCGTCGGTGGCCTGGTGGCGGTCTGGTACGTCAACTATCTGCCGATTTACATTGCGCTACTGGCAGGATTGTTTTTATTGGGTGTGATTCTGATTAGTCTGGTTCGCAAGATTTATCCCGTGCCGGTTCAGGATGCCTCGGAAGAGGTTTCTACCGGCCAGATCGTGTCCTGAGAAAAGCAGGTTGGCTGGCTGTGTCTGCGCCTTGACATGCCCAAGCGTTTAAGGCTTAATAAAAGTCCCATAGCGTGCCACCTTAGCTCAGTTGGTAGAGCAGCGGACTGAAAATCCGCGTGTCCGCAGTTCAATTCTGCGAGGTGGCACCATTTTATCTTTCAGATATCAATACCAACCTGAAAGGCATTAATCTGCTGTCAGGGTTGGTATTAATGTTACTGGATTTTTTGAGGACACACCGGGAAGAGCTCCTCACCATTGCTCGAAGGCATGGGGTTAATAACATCCAGGTGGTTGGTTCAGTGGCGCGAGGGGAAGAACGTCCCGACAGTGATGTGGATTTTCTGGCCGAGTTTGAAGCAGGTAGAAGCCTGTTGGATGAGGTGAATCTGGTGCAGGAACTGGAGGCTTACTTGGGCCGGAAGGTGGACGTGGGAGATCCCCACTGTTTGCATTGGTATATTAGAGACAGGATTCTGAATGAGGCTGTCCCGCTATGAAAGACCCGGCACTTTACTTGAACCATATTGCCGAATGTATTGCCAGAATCCAGGGTTATACGGATCAGGGACGGGATGCGTTTTTAAGCAATCATATGATGCAGGATGCGGTTTTGAGAAATTTACAAGTTATGGCCGAATCGACTATCCGGCTTCCGGAAACTGTTAAGGCACAATCCCCGGAAGTGAACTGGAAAGGGTTGTCAGGGTTCAGAAATCGACTTGTTCATGATTATCTCGGTGGTATCAGTTTGGAGCGGGTTTGGGAATTTATCCGAAATGACCTTTTTGTTTTACAAAGCGCCGTATCCCGGCTGCTTGCCCATGAAAAGCTAACCGGCCTTTAAACCGTTTATAAAACAAACTCAACTTACAGCACTATTTTTGAATAAATCCAGTTTTTTAGCCCGCTACCCCGGTAGCGGGTTTTTAAATGCAAGGATGCATACCTAAAAAACACTCAAATCTCAGCTGATATGTTAATACTTGTCTAAATGCTGAATCCTACCTATCGAAGCTCATGAATAATATTTTCAACTTCAAGATCTTTGTAGTAGTTTAGTAAGCTGTAGCATAGTTTTTTAGTGGCACGGGGCGGAAAGTGTTTATCTCAGAAATAACAATCGAAAATTTTCGATTTTTTGAAAAGCTCACCCTGCCTTTACGGCAAGGACTAACAGCATTGGCTGGACCCAACGACGCAGGCAAGACGGCCATCGTGGATGCTATTCGTTTTGCCTTGGGAACGCGGGATCAGGAATACGCAAGAATCGAAGATTCTGATTTTCATATCCCCCCTGGCACAAGTAAACCCAAGACCGAGATAAGAGTACAGTGCAAATTCGAAGACCTGAGCCTTCAGGATCAAGGCGCATTGGCCGAATATCTGACATATGAAAGCAAGCCGGTCCTGTATATCAATTGGATTGCCAAGAAAAAACCTCAAGCCGTCAATCGCCGTTCTGTTTTTGCGGAATGCAAGTCTGGCAAAAAGGCAGACGGGCCAACCTTGGACGCTGAGACGAGAGATTTACTACGGGGCACCTATTTACGGCCTTTGCGGGA
>CAZXUP010000283.1:2912-3460 GCA_964643815.1 uncultured Vampirovibrionales bacterium | reverse complement strand
TCCAGTTCACTCTCCGCCCAAATCCGTCCGCCCATCAATTGCACCAGGCGGTTGCAAATAGCCAGGCCCAGCCCGGTGCCGCCATATTTTCTGGAAGTCGCCGGGGCCACCTGGGTAAAAGAATCGAAGATGGATTGCAACTTGTCTTGTGGAATGCCGCAGCCCGTATCCTGAACACAGAACTGCAACTCGCATAATTCAGACGGTTCGGACGCAGTTTTTGAAATGCTGACGGATACGCGCACACCGCCCTTTTCGGTAAACTTCATTGCATTACCAACCAGGTTGACCAGGATCTGGCGGAGCCGGGTGGAATCTCCAAAAATAAACGCAGGCACTGCGTCATCAATGTGAAACGTCAGGATCAACCCACTCTCCCTGGCTCTTTGGCGGAACAAGGAGAACACCTCTTCGATACAGGCTTTCAATTCAAAAAACTGGTTATCCAGTTCCATCTTGCCGGATTCGATTTTCGAGAAATCCAGAATATCGTTAATGATGCTGAGCAAGGTTCTGCTGCCACTGCGAATCGTCTCCAACAAATTGCG
>CAZXUP010000283.1:253-2902 GCA_964643815.1 uncultured Vampirovibrionales bacterium | reverse complement strand
GTTCATCCGTCAAGTCCGTTTCACCCAAAAGCTCCGCCATGCCAATCACCGCATTCATCGGCGTCCGAATCTCATGGCTCATCGTCGCCAAAAACTCGGCTTTTGCGCTGGCTGCCGCTTCCGCCGCTTCTTTGGCCTTGCGCAGTTGTTCTTCCGACAATTTCCGATCCGTAATGTCCTGAATCTGGGAGATATAATATTTCGTTTTGCCCGAAGTGCCGAGAATAGACGAAACGTTCAACTGCACCCAGACGGTATATCCTTCTTTGTGGATATAACGCTTTTCCATCTGATAGGCTTGTATTTCGCCGCGATGCAAGCGCTCCAGAAATGCCAGATCAAAGTCCAGGTCATCCGCATGGGTAATGCTCTGGAAATCCATACGCAGCAATTCTTCTTCCGAATACCCTGTGATATCACAAACCGCCTGGTTCATTTTTAGCCAGCAACCATCCAGAGAAACCAGCGCAATACCAATCGGCGCATGATCAAACGCACCCCTGAAGCGCTCTTCGCTCTCACGCAAGGCTCTTTCCACCTGCTTCCGCGCTGTCATATCATGCAATTGCGAAACACAATAGAGCGGTTTTCCAGTGTCATCAAACATCATCGAAGTGGTAATCAGAAACCAGATCGTATACCCCTCTTTATGCAGATAGCGTTTCTCAAACTGAACACGTGATACTTCTCCCCGGATGAGTTGCTGCATATAAGCAGGACCCACATCGATATCGTCGGGATGCGTAAATTTCTGAAAACTCTGCCCGATCATCTCATCCCGCATATACCCGATACTGGCGCATAAACTGGCATTGACACGGATAAACACTCCATCCGGCGAAACCAGCGCCATGCCGGTTGCGGTATCGTCAAAGGCCCGCCGAAAACGCTCCGCGTTTTCCCGCAATTTGGCTTCCACGGTCAGCTTTTTACTGATATCCCGAAACACGACAACAGCACCCGCAGGCAAGTCATTTTCCAGAATAGGATTGACCTGGTATTCCACCGCAAACATGCTGCCGTCTTTTCGTTTGAAATATTCACCGCTGACGCGAACGGTTTCTCCCGAAATAACGGCCGAGGAAATCGGACACTGAGCCCAGGGATACGGTGCTCCATCCGGATAGGTATCATGGATGATGGGGTGAAGTTCCCGGTTTAAAAGCTCATCACGGCGATACCCCAGCAATCGTTCGGCTGCCGGATTCATAAAATTCAGCCGCCCCTCCCAGTTCAGGCCGAAAATCCCTTCACCGGCGGATTTCAGGATGGACTCATGCAGATCGGAGAGGCTTTTGAACTGATCGATAATCGAAAAATAACGCTTCCGTCCCCATTGCGCAATCGTCAGATGTTTGCAGACCGCAAAAAACGGAGACAAGATACTAATCAACCCGGAGGCTTCAAAATCATCACCAACACGCACACACAAAAAGGCCCGGTAATCGACGCGTATCGTCAACGGCAACACAAACCAGCAGGCCCCATTCAAACCGGTTAATACACGAGGCTGGATCTGAACCGTCAGGGTTTGATCCAAACGAATCGCGTTCGCCAATGTCTCGACAGGCAGCGCACCAATGGCCTGCACCAGTTTTATCCGCTCAAAAGACACAGGCTGGCCTTCTTTTTCTTCCGCTAGCAAGATGCCAGCGGCATCACTCTGAACCAACCCCATCATTTGCGTCAGCATGGGATGAAAAAACGCAACATCCTCAAGGTTATCATCAAACGCCTGCTGCTGGACCTGAATCGCCTGTCCAAGCCGTTGATGAATATTCTCCAAAACAGTTGACACGAGCCTGCGAAACCATTCCTTGTATTCAATCTTATATATACGATAAATCAAGCCTTCGTCGGAATCAAACTGGACTATCGCCACGCAGCCTCGGGAAGAGCATTACAGAGGGTTCTGCTATCCACAAGAGATACAATAAATACTCATTTATTCAAATTTTTTAATAAAACGAGGCAAAAAACGTTCCATGTCTTTAAAAAAGCAAAATAAAACTCTACAATAATAGCAGCGCAATCTATATCCACACGATGTAGTTCCGAGAGCACCTGAAGTGAAGTAGTAGTGAGAACCGAAGGGGAAGCCGCCTATGGGTTTATCGCCCGGCTTTTCGCCAATTCGCATGCCTGCCTCTGTTCCGCCCGAGACAATGGCGCGGCAACAACAGGAACAGACCAAAATGCAGCAACTCGCATCACAATATCGTGACTGCCACTGCGTCGCCTGCAATTTTGCCAGCGCCCAAGACATGCTGAACGCATTGCGAAGCGAACGGGAGCGGGAGATTGGCGCGCATGAGGCCGCCCATGCCAGCGCGGCAGGTATCTATGGCGGTGGTATCGTCATTGAACGCGACAGCAACGGCATCCCGATTGGCGGTCATGTACCCATCAACATCCCGCCGCTGGACCCGCAAAACCCGGAAAGCAGCATGCAGGCCTACGAAACCATCCGGGGCGCCGCGCTGGCTCCCAGCGATCCCTCCGGTGCGGATCTGTCCATCGCCTCTCAGGCGCAATCCCTCTTTGGGCAAGCCCAGGTTTTGATGAACCAGAAACAAAACGGGGCAAAAGGACGCGGACCGATCGCCCTGCCGGGGCTTCCACCGAATTAGAGTCGGTCTACTGACTGAC
>CAZXUP010000283.1:0-243 GCA_964643815.1 uncultured Vampirovibrionales bacterium | reverse complement strand
CCAGAAACGCCACCGGAAAGCTTCGAAAAATTTCCGCAACAGGCAACAAGCCTTTCTCATCCCCTCGAACCACCTGCCGGGTTAAAGGATGATACAACGATGCGTCCATCCAACCATCCGGCAACACAACCGCCGTATCCTTCCAGAAACGCTTGCTCCCGAACAGCTCATTTTTGCGGACACCCAGCGTATACAAAAGCCTGGGCACAATCGTAATAGCCAGCTCGCCTTCAAACTGCCGGG
>CAZXUP010000282.1:0-3464 GCA_964643815.1 uncultured Vampirovibrionales bacterium | reverse complement strand
CGAACATTCAACTCGCCTGGCTCACTGCCTTCTTTCACGCCCGAAGCCTGCGCCAGAAAGGGAATATCCTTTTGCAGCAGCTGTTCTTGCAGCGCAATGGTGGCGGTGGAAATCACCACCGGTTTTTTCTTGCCTGCATCCGCCTTGGCTTGCTTCCCCTGGTGGTACAAGGTTGGAATCAGATATCCAAACGACTTTCCGGAACCCGTTCCGGCCTCCACCACCAGTGTTTTGCCATGCTCCAGGCTTTCCGCCACACGAGACACCATCGTTTCCTGCGCGGGTCGAGGCTCATAACGGTTGAGTTGCCGCAGGATCTCGAAGTACTTTTCCAGAATGCTCATGGGGACGTCAAAATCTTGTCTCTCTGTTGTCTCTCTATCGAATCGCTCCGTCAGGATAACATCTTTCCTCGGGTCTGTCTTGGGGCTGACTTGCCCGGGCATTTAACGGAGACAGTCGCGGGAAATGCTCGGGTAATTGGTGGATTTCACCCGGCAAATTCTTCCTGAAGCGGGTGAAAAACGCTAGAATTGGACTTTGTTTAGTGTGTCGCCTTGTGCGTATTGGATGAGAGAGAGTGCCCCGGTTGCCCCATGATTAAAGCGCACCGTATTACCAGCGACAATGTCGATCGCCTGCAGGCGATCTATGGGCGTTTTTCGGCCAGGGCGTGTGACGAATACGGCTGGGCGGAAGAGCCTGTGCCGTTTGAACAGTTGAAAAAAGCGCTCTCGCATCGTGTGGTGGAGGGATACTGGGTCGAAGATTCCGGCAAGCCGGACCCCGTGGTGGGTTTGATGCTGTACCGGCTGGAAGATCACCGGGCGATTGAAATCAACGTGGTTTATTCCGAGCTGGACGATAAAAAGACGGTCTTGGATCGCCTGATACGACAGTTTATTGCGGACATTCGCGACACCGAAGGCTGGGATGTCGTCAGCTACGCCATGCTGGGCAAACAAGAGGAATTTATCCGCACCATCACCTGGTATGGATTCAAACCGGTGGGGCAGGCGATTTTGAAATTCCCCATCATGGACGCCATCAGCTTGCAAACGCTGAAGCAGCAGCAGTTGACGCCGCTGGAGCCGGAGTACCAAATCGATACCTGGAAGCCCGAATATGCCGGGGAGACGGCCCAAAGCATTTACGAATCGTTCTGCAACTCGGCGGACGCCAAGTGGGACCCGCGTTTTCGCACCCTGATGGGTGCCAAGCAAGTAACCGCGATGATTACCGGTGGCGTGATGGGAACGCATGTTCCCTCCTGCACCACGGTGGCGTTGAAGAATGGAACACCGGTGGGCTTTTGCTTTTTGGTGCAGCCCGACATGACGACCGGAAACATTCCGCTGGTGGGCATCCGGCCATCCGAAAAGAAAAAAGGCTTGGGCAATCATCTGCTCAAGCGCATGCTCGATACCTGCATCGAGAACATGCTGGCTGGCAAGATTGGGATGCTGGAGATTTCCACGACGATGGACACCGACAACATCCCGGCGATTAAAATGTACCGGAGAATGGGTTTCCGCGAAGAAACCAATTATCCGCATGTGTATCTCACCCGCGAAAAAGCCCAGGCGTTTGTGCCGGGCAAGTGGTGCTAAGGCATTAACCTGAAAGGCGAAATTATCCATGATGGCAAACTTCCGAGATCCGGCAACTCGCGTGAAAATCAACCCCGAAACATACATCAAGTTTGACGGGACCGAACACCTGTTGATGAAAAATATTCATTCGCAGGACGGCGTCAGCATCAAGTACGACATCATGCTGATCCTGTACGAGATGATTCACTGGAAAACCGTGGGCGAGTTGACCATGCCTTGGCCGCCCGATGATCAGCAAAAAATTATCGAGCACCTCGATATGCTGTATGCCAAAAATATTGTCATTACGGATGAGTCCGAAGCGGCTGCCGTGACGGAGAGCGGGTTGTCCGAACATCTGGGGCGCAATATCCATATCAATGTCGAAAACCATCATGCGATGTTGCGCGATTACGTGCGGATGGCGGCCTATCGCCGGGCGATTGAGCATGCGGTGTCCGAAAACACGGTTGCGCTCGATCTCGGGTGCGGCTCCGGCATTCTGTCGTTTTTTACGGCCAGTGCGGGTGCGCGCAAGGTATTCGCCATCGAGCGCCGTCCCGATATCATCTTGCTGGCCGAAGAGCTGGCCAAGGCCAATGGGCTGGCGGAGAAAATTGAGTTTATCGAGGGCGCTTCCAGTCACATTGATGAATCCCGCTTAAGCACCAAGCCCGACTTGCTGGTGGCGGAAATTTTAGGCAACGGCATCTTGGAAGAAAACGTGCTGGAATACACCATCGATGCCCGTCGGCGTTTTCTGGCGCCCGGCGCGGCGATGATTCCGTGCAAGCTGGATATTTATTTCTTTGCGTTCGATTCCGGTTACCAGCAAAATCGCTGGCAGGAAGTGGATGAATTGAAAGATTTGTATGGTTACGATTTTACGCTGCTGGGCCAGGTGTTGTGCAACAAGGCCACCACACGCACCGAGCGCTACAGTTCGGCGGTCAACAAGGCCATGAGCGAGTCGTTGATGGTGAAATCGCTGGACTTTCGTACGCTGGAAGAACCGGAGTTTACGGATGCGTTTGAACTGGAAGCGCTGGAAGACGGGCAAATCACCAGCTTCTGCGGGTACTTCAAGGCGCATCTGGATGGCGAGACGGTGCTGACCAATTCTCCCTGGGCGCCGCCCACGCACTGGACGCAGTTGATTTATACGCTGGCCGCCCCGCGCCCGGTTAAAAAAGGCGAAAAAATCAAGATGCAAGTCATCTACGACGGCGCCCTGCGGGTTCAGGTTATCGATTAAGGGAGGGGCGTCTGCCTGTAAGGTTCCCTGTCATTCCCAAGTCTCTCTGTCATTCCCGCGGCCAGCAAGCTGGCTTTGGTTAGGGGTTAGTAGTCTTGCCTTCCCTGTCATTCCCGCGCAGGCGGGAATCCATTGTCAGGAATAAATACACAGCGTTAAATTCGGGAGTGCTAATCAAGTCGCTTCTCCGCTGAATGGATTCCCGCTTTCGCGGGAATGACAGAGAATGACAGAAAGGTTCTGCCGGAAAAATAATAGTAAAACCGAATCAAAACCCGTTTGTTATCGCCCGCACTTTCCATTATTCTGTAGGGGCTATTACCCACAGGTAATGGTCGGGACGTAAGAACCCCGTACAAGGTGGTTGGCATCGACCACAACAGATGCCGCTTCTCCGGTCTTTTGGCCGGGAGCAACTGTCTTGAGTGTCAAGTGGAAAGTTGAAAATCTTCTTGCCAGGGACGTTGGGTTTTGAGGATTTGGTTGGCAATAATAATCAGTTTCCGCATGACGGCGACCAAGGCAAGCTTCTTGGGCTTCCCACCGGCAACCAGGCGTTCGTAGAGCGGTAATAACGCTTTTCAGACTGTGTTTTATTTCCGCGGAGGTTGCAAGCA
>CAZXUP010000281.1:0-3482 GCA_964643815.1 uncultured Vampirovibrionales bacterium | reverse complement strand
TCGTTTCCTCCGATATCGCCCGCACGATGGGTACCTCCGGCCTGCTCATCGCCGTCTGGATTTTCGCGGGCGTTCTCACGCTGCTGGGCGCTGCGTCGTATGGCAAGCTGGCGGCGTACATGCCAAAAGCGGGCGGGCAGTATGTCTTTCTGAAAGAATCATGGGGCGAAATTCCCGCGTTTCTGTTTGGCTGGGCCTTGTTGACGGTCATCCAGACCGGTTTTCTGGCGGCTGTTTCGGTGGCGTTTACCAAGTACCTGGGTGTGATGATCCCGGCCATTTCGTCCGAGCCGCTCGCGCCGTTCTTTCCGGTCGCCAAGCAAAACGTGCTGGCGGTGGGGGTGTTGCTATTGCTTACGCTCTATAACTGCACCGGCATCAAAAACGGCGCTATCTTGCAGAATGTGTTTACGAGCCTCAAAGTGTTGTCGCTGGTGTTGGTGGTGATTGTGGGTCTTCTGTTTGGGCAGCATTTGTGGGTTCACAGTGCAAGCATCGACTGGAGCCTGGCGTTGCCCTCCGCGCAAGCGGCCAAGGGCGACTGGCTGACGTTGTTTGCGTTTGCCTCGGTGGGCGCGTTGTTTTCTGCCGACGCGTGGAATTACGTCACGTTTATCGGCGGCGAAGTGAAAGAGCCACGTAAAAACTTGCCCAAAGCCCTGGTGCTGGGCACCAGCATCGTTGTGCTGATCTACCTGATTGCCAACTTTGCGTACCTCAACTTGCTGACGTTGCCCGAAATCCAGAATGCGCCCGAAGATCGGGTGGCAACCGCGGCGATGGACGTGGTATTTCCCGGTGCGGGTGTGATGCTGATGGCGGCGATTATCCTGATTTCCACCTTTGGCTGCTTAAACGGTTTGCTGCTGGCCGGTGCGCGCGTGTTTTACGCGATGGCGAAAGACGGGCTGCTGTTTAAAAAGTTTGCCGAAGTGCATCCCAAAACGCATTCGCCCAATTTTTCGATGTGGGCGCAATTCGTCTGGGCATCGTTGCTGGCGTTGTCCGGCACCTATGGCAGGCTGCTCGATTACATCGTGTTTACTTCATTGATTTTCTATATTGTGACGATGCTGGGCTTGCTGTGTCTGGCCAAGCGCATTCCGCAAGAAGTGAACATGACCCGCAAAAAGGATTACGTGATTCCGGTGACATATATCATCGGCGCAACGTACATCGCATTTTTCCTGTTGTTTGGCGATTTCTTCACGTCCGGTTTTCAAGAACGTTTTGCGGCTGATTTCTACAATACCAAGTTCTTCACCAGCATCGCGGGCCTCGGCCTAACGGCGTTGGGGCTGCCGGTTTACTTCCTCTGGAAAGGGATGAAACAGAAGTCCGCTTGAACGTTTTCACAAGCATTGTTGTCATTCCCGCGCAGGCGAGAATTCATTTATAGGTTTGCATTAGAATTGATTAGAGCCGTTTTTTATTATTACCCCAAAAAGCTGTCAATGGTTTCCCGTCTGCGCGGGAATGACAGAGAGGTTTCCAATGCCAGTCTTTAGCGCTGATCTCATCTATAGTGCTGGTGGTGAGCTTTTACAGGATCATGCTTTCGCTGTAGAGGGTGGCGCTATACAGCGATTGGTACCAATTGCTTCATTAGCCAAAGAAGAAAAAAACCGGGCAACGCACTTTGAAAACGCGATGATCGTGCCGGGGTTCATCAACTCGCACAACCATTCGTTTCAATCCTTGCTCAAAGGCTTTTGCGATGACTGCGACTTTTTTACTTGGCGCGATCAGGCACTCTACAAATACGCAAAAGTATTGACGCGGGATGACATCTATACCGGCGCGCTGTTTGCCTTTGGCGAAATGCTGAAATGCGGCATCACTACTGTTTGCGATTTCTTCTACATCAACGATCAGGATAACGACAATGCCAGGGCGGTGATTGAAGCGGCGCTGGATGTGGGCATTCGCATTGTGATGGCCCGCACGCTCTACGATTGGGACGGCGCGCCCAAGCGCTTCCGGGAAACCACTCATCAAGCGGTCGCCAACACAGAAGCCTTGCATCGCGAATTTAAAGACGATCCGATGGTGCATGTCATCCCAGCGCCACACAGCCTGCATGGGGCCAGCACGGATATGATTCTGGCTGGGGCCGATTTGGCCGAGCGGCTGGATACAAAATTTCACATGCACATTGCCGAAGGCCAGTATGAGCGCGAGACGATCGAGAAAAAGCACGGTAAGCCGCCGGTTGCGTTTCTGGATGAACTGGGCGTGCTGAACGAACGCTTGGTGGGGATTCATTGCGTCTGGCTGGATGACAGCGAAATCCAGTTGATGGCCAGGCGCAAAACCGGATTGTCTTACAACCCGTCCAGCAACATGTTTTTGGGGGATGGCATTACGCGCATTAAAGAAATGCAGGAGGCGGGCGTTTGCATGTCGCTGGGGACCGATGGCGGATGCAGTAACAACCGCGCCTCGATTATCGAAGAAATGCGCATGACCAGCCTGCTGCAAAAGGTGAAATTTTGCGATTCGACGGTGACTTGTGCCGAGGACATGATGACGATGGGTACCGCCAACGGCGGCAAAAACCTGGGTTTGCCGGTGGGCGATTTGACCGTTGGCTATCATGCGGATTTTACGGTGATTGATCTCAACGATCTCTCCATGCAGCCGCGCCAGAATGCGTTGAAAAATTTAGTATATGCCAGCCAGCCGTCGGCGATTCGGGCGGTGTATGTGTCGGGTGAGAAAATATTTGAATCGGGCCGGATTTTAACCGTGTCCGAATCCGAAATTGTCCGCCGCGTCCAGTTGACGACAAACGACTGGAGATAGGGAGGGGGCTTGGGGGAAGGAACGGACCCCAAGTATAAATTGTAGTTATCAGGCAACATAGTATCCGCAGGGCAGGAACAGGCCTTGCACCGACCCTTTAGGGGAAGACGAGTTTCTTTTCCGCATCCGTAGTGATTCCACCCAAATCCAGCACCTGCGACAAAATCTTGCCGACGGGCGTTGTTAAATCCACGCTGTGGACATCGTAAAAATCCTGCAAAAACTGTTTGATGAAGGCCTTGGTATACACGGTATCCGGTGCATCGGGGCGGGCCAGATTTTCCAGCATGAAGCCGATAAACCGGGCGTTTGGACGATTGCTGTCCATGCGCAGCCCGGCACGCTCTACGGACATCAGCAACATTTCCCGGCGCTCGGAACCCAGGCGTTCCAGGTAATCGTTCTGTAGAAACGGCGCGATGTTTACCTCCCCGGAATCCATTAGGTCCGAAATCAGCCGATTGATGGCGGGTAGGTGTGGATCTGAGAACTGATCGAGCGCGAACATCAAGGCTTGGCCAAGTTGGGGGCGCGTCATGCTGCCTTGTGTCAAGGCTTGACGCACCGAATCGACATCCGCTGCGCTAAGCTCGACTTGCGTTGCGTTGGGGTTGGCGGTCATCTTCTGCCGCAACATGTTTTCCATCCTGCACTGACTGCAACGTTGTTGCAGTCAG
>CAZXUP010000280.1:0-3484 GCA_964643815.1 uncultured Vampirovibrionales bacterium | reverse complement strand
GGGCTCCGGCCTTGCCGCCGGAAGCCCGCGTTTGCCTGGAGAAAACCCGGCGCGACTTTTACCGCCCCATCACCCGGGATCTCTCCGACAAGATGAAAGGCCTGTTTTTTAAGCGCTGGGTGGTAGAGGACGTGGCCCGGGATTGCCTGACCGCCGTGATTGATATCTCCACGGTCGATTACACGGATTTTGACCTCGCCATCCTCACCAGCCCCGGCTGGGATCATCTTTATGCCGACGCGCTGACCTACGCCGTGCAACAAGTATTGCTGATTACCGGCAGCGGCAAGTTTCGAGTTCAACAAGACCGGCCTGGAAACGTTGGAGAGACTCGGCTTCCATCGCAACGGCATCGCCGAAGTACTGGTGAAGGACTACTGGATTCCGCTGGAAGACAAGGGCGATCGCTTGCAATCACCCATCCTGTTGTTCTCCGGCAAGCCGTCTCCGGCCATTAATTGCAACGTGCATTACAACAAAGGCTAAGTCAGGGCCGATATAGACTTTCTACAACACGGGGAGCGTGAGCGGGGCAGTCTTTCCAATTTTTCAATTTATTTTTTAAACAAATATAAAACACCGGGCAATCCGGTTTCTTGAGGCGGCTTATACACAGTATGTCCTCTGATCCATAATGCTGCTTATGCTGAATCCAGTCACCCCATTCTCAATCCACACAAACGCTGCGGCTTCCCCAGCAAAACCCAGGACTGCGCAAACGCCCCGCTTTCAGGGGGAAGATCCAACAGCGCCGCCTGACATTAGCAAAGCCGGTTTTCTGGCCCGGTGGTTTACCCCAAAACCATTCATCCCAAAACTGAAAGATCGCACCAAAACATTACATAAAGCCTTAGGACATCTCCCTGCCATCGTATCCAGACAGCAAAACACCGGCAACTGCTATTTTCTGTCTGGATTGGACGCCTTGTTCCATCATCCGGCCGGAAAAGAGATTCTGGCTCCGATGATGCTGCATCGCAAACATGATCCGGAAACCCAGGAAATCAGCTATCTGCTTACCTTCCCATCCGGAGAACAAGCCTGGTTTGAAGCCAATGAAGTCGGCAAGGCAAAAAACGATTTGAAGCCTGTATTAAGCATCCAAGCGGTACAAATGATTGAGCTGGCCTGGGCCAAAATCGAGCGGTCCGCTCGCAACACCCGTTTGGAAACACCGTATCCAAACGAGGGTGCAGGACACACATTTATTCTGATTAAGAAAGGTCTACCGGAAAATGCGCTTCGTACCATGCTGGGCGGCAATCCAATCAGGTTGCCCAGCATACAGTACACACCTTACACGGAACCGTTATCCACGGATCTGGACGTTTGCAAATGCGTTCGGGGACTTTTGGAATATTACATCAGCGACCCCGATGCACATTACATTTTAACCGCAAACACACCTACAGGCTTGCCTGGAGTAGAGCCGTTCGAATCATACATTTATCTGGAGCGGCCCGGTAGCACTGATTCAGAAAGAGAATTGATTCCTTTTCTACGACAGCACAGTTATTCCATCCGCCGAATCGATTTGGAGCAAGATCGGATCACCGTGGCCGACCCCCATCATACCGGCAAACTGGTTTACGATCTGACATTCGAGGAGTTCTGTCAGATATTCCGGTCTGTGTCTGGAATTCAACTGCCCAAACAGCCGCCCAAAAAACGATCTTTCAAATGGTTCTGAATCCATGATCACCATCGTCCCTCATGCACTTCCATCAAATACGACTCCCCACCAATATGCCGGGCATACTCCCCGCTTTCAAGGAAAAAAGCCGATCGATCCGAACCTGCAGGATTGCAGCAAAGCATTTCACAACATGCTGGGGGATGACCTGACAAAAAACACATTTCAACAAGGTATCAATAATGGCGTTTGCTATATCCTGAGTTTTCTTGATCCTATACTCCACCACCCGGCGGGCAAGGAAATTCTGGCTCCCCTTCAACTCCATCGCAAACAAAATCCAATAACATGGGAAGTCAGCTATCGCTTCACCTTTCCGTCTGGAGAGCAGGTATGGATCAATCTGGATGAAATCGGACAAGCCAAAATCGACGCCCCAACCCAGGATAACGTTGGACAAATCCTGGCCATTCGAGAGCCGGTCCGAGGTCCTATCCCAATACAAATGCTGGAGCTGGCCTGCGCAAGAAATGAACAGGAAGAACGAAACTCCTGGTTACCTCAGGCCGAATGCAGAGAAGATCCGGAGCATGCCTTTATGGTAGCGAAGGGGGGAAAAGCCGAACAAACACTGGAAAGGTTGTTTGGCGGCACCAAAATCATCCTGGCATCAGGAGATGAAGATAAAGAGCTGCATCCTTTAAGCAGCAATCCAGCCACCGTCAAACGTGCCCGCAAATTTTTAGAACAGGCGCAAACAGATACTGAACATTATTATCTTCTCACCGCCAGCACTCCTCTTTGTTTTGAATCCAACTGGAACCCCCTAGAAACAAGAATGCACTCCTGCTTATTATCGGATGGAAGTTCTTTATCTCTTTACAAAAGTCATGCGCTTTCCATTCGTCGCTTTGACATGGAACAAGACCAGTTTATCGTTGCAGACCCGCATGATACTGCCAGGGAAATTCATACTCTAACATTTGAACAGATGTGCCAGATGTTTCAGCGTATTTCAGGTATCAAAATCCCCAAGAAACACGCTGAAAGACGATTTTTTGGCTGGTTTTGAAGCAACCTAGAGCAACGCGCACCGATCCACGATCACTTGCAGCTCTGCCAGGCATTGTTGCACATCCTCGTTCAGCACCACATAGTCAAAACGGTCCTGCAACTTCATTTCCTGTTCGGCAATTTCCAGCCGCCGTTCAATCTCACCGTCGGTATCGGTGCCGCGACCGCGCAAGCGACGCGATAATTCATCCAGACTGGGAGGGGCGATAAAAACGAGACACGCCTTGGGAAATTTCTTCTTTACCAGCAACGCGCCCTGCGTTTCAATTTCCAACAACATGTGCCGCCCTGCCGAAAGGGTTTCCTCGACCGCAGCCCGGGGCGTGCCATAGTAGTTGCCGTTGTACTCCGCCCACTCCAGCAAATGGTGTCGGCTCATATCCGCCTCATCACGATCCTGGGCGACCATCGCCTCAAATTCATCGCGGGACATGAAGAAATAGTTCAAACCATGGGCTTCGTTCAGCCGCCGGGTGCGGCTGGTGGCGGAAATCGACAGCGTCATCGCGGGATTGGCGGCCAGCAAGCCTTGGCACAGCGTGCCTTTTCCGACGCCCGAAGGGCCTGTAATGACAAAAATCTGTCCAGCCATGTCCTGTTTCACGAATCGATACGACAAAAATCATTATAATGGAATCTATGAGTCAACTGCACCCTAATAATCCGGCAACCGTCCAGCGCGTAGGAACCGTCTTCATTGTGGATGACGAAATGATGGTCACCTCCAGCCTCAAGACCATGCTGGCCCTGGAGACCGACCACCGCATCCACTGCTTC
>CAZXUP010000279.1:0-3485 GCA_964643815.1 uncultured Vampirovibrionales bacterium | reverse complement strand
GGTTGCTCGAAACAAGGAACTGGTATGAGTAGTGCCGAACAGCACATCCCCCCTTCTTCGGTAATGCCTTCTGCACCGGGAGCGCCGCCTGCGGTGACGCCTGGGGGCGAGCCGTTTATGGATTTGGACGTTTTTCTGCGGATGGCCGTGGCGCAAGGGGTGTCGGATATTCACCTGCGCGTAGGGCAACCCCCCGTAATGCGCAAGGACGGCGACATGACCCGAACCAAGCTGCCCGCGCTGACAGAGCACGGCATTCAGCAATTTACCCGCAACATCATCCCCGATAAAGTGTTGCCCCGCCTCAAAAACCGGACGGATTTCGACTTCAGCTTCATGCTGGATGAGATGTGCCGGTTCCGGGTCAACCTGTTTTACGAGATGGGCCAGATTGGCCTGGTCTTGCGTTTGATTCCGTTGAAGATACCCACCCTGGATGAACTGGGGCACCCTGAAGTCATTGCCCGCTTTTCGGATTTGCACAAAGGGCTGGTGCTGGTAACCGGGCCGACCGGTTCCGGAAAATCGACGACCCTGGCCGCGCTGCTCAACACCATTAACCACAACCAGTGCAAGCACATCATTACACTCGAAGACCCGGTTGAATATGCCTACCGGAGCGAAAAGTCCGTCGTCACCCAACGTCAGTTGGGACTGGATACGGATTCGTTTCCAAACGGAATTAAATACGCCCTGCGGCAAGACCCTGACGTGTTGCTGATTGGCGAGATGCGGGACCGCGAAACCATGATGGCGGCCCTGCATGCGGCGGAAACAGGCCACCTGGTGTTTTCCACCCTGCACACAACCGATTCGGTTCAAACCATCAACCGCATTGTCAACGCCTTCGAGCCGCACGAGCGCGAACCGATTCGCCACCAGTTGGCTGGCGTTTTGCAAGGCACGGTGTCCCAGCGCCTGGTAAAGCGGGCCGAAGGCAAGGGCCGTCTGGCGGTATCGGAAATCATGGTGGTGTCTCCCGCAATTCGGGATTATATTATGCGCGATGAAATGGGCGAGATTTACCAGTTGCTCAACAGCGCCGAATTTGAGGGCGCCAGCAGCCTCAACCATTCGCTGTACCGGGCATACCGCAATAACCTGATTACGGGCGAGGATGCCCTGGCCATCTCCGAGAACCCGACCGAACTGCAGCAGATGTTACGCGGCGCCTTCCACGGCACCAACAGCTACTAATTTGGGTTTTTTGCAGGATTTTTTCGTGTCAAGGGGCTTTTACTCTTGGGCAAAAACCGCTAAACTGGTGTTAAGCGAGCGTAGAGCGTATGTGGCGTCTTCCTTCCAAGGTGTGGTCGCTTAGCGGCCTGTGCCGCACCGGATGAAAGTCGTTTGTTCTCCTAAAGTGAGTTATACAAGGAAGTTAGGGAGAAAACAGAATATGGCGTATTCCCTCCATCAGCGTCTTTTGAGCGCCTTTTTTGCAGCACTGCTATTACTGGGCGGCTTTGGTTATTCTGAACCGGGATGGACACGGGAACACACCACGCTCGATGCCGCCCAGAGCAATCGATTGCTGGGCGTTGTCTCCATCCATATCAACCCGGACGGAACCGGCTTAAGCGTCCAGGCAGACCGTCCGTTCACCTCGACAGAAACCCGCCATTTTTCCGTGCTCAGGCTGCCGTACCCATACCGCTTACTGCTGGAAATTCCCAACGCCCGCCTGGAAACAACGCAAACCCTGTTTCCGGTGAACCGCAACGGCATTGACCGCGTGGAATTGAGCGAGAACCGCAGCCCGTTCTACAACTCGGTCCGGGCCATTGTATACGTCAACGATCACGAGAGCTTGTCGCGCCTGAATACCGCGTTTGAAGGCAATGCATTGAAAGTGGATAGCAACCTGAGTGTTGCGATGCCGCTGGCCCAAAACCCGCTACAGCAGGCCGTATTAAAACCGACGCAAAACCTCGCGTTAAAACCGGTAACAAAAATCCAGCCGTTGCCGCCGGTCGCCAAGCATTCCGCCGCCATTCGGCAAACGCCGCCACTGCCGGTCGCTGCCGCCAAACAGCCCGAACAAGCCCCCCTGGTGCCGCAAACCGTGTTGGGCAATGCATTTCAATCGGGCACCTATATCATCGAAGACATTTATTTCCGGGACAACCGTCTTTATATTAAAGGCAATCCGGGTTCCGAACTGCGGGTCAAAAACCGTTTTCCGCTGACAGCGCCCACGCGTCTGGTGCTGGACATCGACAATGCCGTCCTGGCCAGCAAGGCGCTTACCAACCCGATCTTCGGCAGCAATAACGATATCCGCCAGATCCGGGTTGGTCAGTTTGATGACAAAACCGTTCGATTGGTGATTGAAGGCGAAAGGCCAGAACAATTTGAAGCGATTTACAGCGGTCGCGATCGCAGCCTGCTGACCATTAGCCCCTATTCGGCCACCTCCATTGCCAAGCTATCCGCCAACACCCAGGTGGGCCAGGTGGAAAGCATCGATCTCAAGCGGGACAGCAGCGGCACCACGCTGCGGCTGGCGGCCAGCACGCCCATCGTGCACCGCTTCATCAAGCAGGATGACCGGATCACGATCGATTTGCTGAACGCCGCCGCGCATCCTACGACGATTGATTTTGACGCCAAGCAATACCCCGAACTGGCCAAAATGCGCCTGGAGCCTTTAACCGACGGCCAGCCCAACAGCAAGCTTTCGATCACGCTGGCCAGCAGCGGTGTGCGGGTAACGCCCTCTTTCTCTGAAGACGGCAAGGTGTTGGAACTGACCCTGAAACCGGACGATACGCTCCCCGGCGGACTGGCATCGCTACTGAATGGCCTGGATGCGGGCAAGGCGCCCTTTCCGGCGCGCATTGTGGTGGATGCCGGACACGGAGGTAAAGACATCGGCGCCAATCGCAGCGGCGTGAACGAAAAGGACCTGAACCTCTCCTTGGCGCTGATGGTGCGAGATGCGCTGGTTTCCAAAGGGTTTCAGGTGTACATGACCCGAAGCACGGATGTCTTTTTGCCCCTGCCGCAAATCACGGCGTACACCAACCAGGTCAAGCCGGATCTGTTTATCAGCATTCATCACAACGCATCGGTCAATTCAGCGATCCACGGCATTGAGACGTACTATTACACCCCGCAAAGCCTCGCGTTGGCCAAACGCGTACACGCCCGCGAGATCAACTCGGTGAGCGCCCGTGACGGCGGCGTGAAGAAGGCCATGTTTTACGTGATTCACCACACCAACGTACCGGCTATTTTGTGTGAAGTCGGTTATGTTTCCAATCCGTCCGAACTGGAAAGCCTGCAAGGCGCGGAACGCAAGCAGAAAACCGCTCGCGCGATTGCCGACGGCGTTGTAGACTATTTGAAATCCCGCATCTCAGCCAAGGCGAAATAGTCACTTTCAATGCCAAAACCCGAATCCGATCCCTCTCAACAGCGTCAAGCCTGTCCTATCGGCGTCTTTGATTCCGGCCTGGGGGGGTTGCGGGTGCTGGACCGCC
>CAZXUP010000278.1:1314-3524 GCA_964643815.1 uncultured Vampirovibrionales bacterium | reverse complement strand
TCTCAAAAAAGTTGATGACCTGAATCACATCCCGATGCACTCGGCTCCATTGCCTGGTATCCAGCATGCGCCAATTGATTTTGCGGCCCTGCCTGGTTTTGGTGCTTTTGCCATGGCCGCGCACATCCATCGTAAACACCGCATAACCGGCTTTCACCAAAATCGCGGGCATCGTGCTCCAGTTGGATTGGGTATGATTCAGCCCGTGCAACAAAATCACCAGCGGATAGCGTTCGCCGGTATACTCTTCCACCTCGTTGGCTGGAATCACCGTTTCTCCGTCGCTATCCCGGTACATGCTCGGATCATACAGCTTGCCGGATAATTCCAAACCATCTTTCATCGGAATCGTGACTTCTTCAAACGGCAAGATTTGCATGGCCGGCGGCAACAAAGATGTCGAATCGGTTTCTTCATCCCCACCCTCGCCACCTTCTTCCACAGCCGCGTCTTCTTCATGTTCTCCCGCTGCTTTTGTATCTTGCACTGTAGGAACCGGATCCCAAGGCATTGGGGGTAATTTAAAATCGCAACCGCTAAGCATCATACATGCGCCAACCAACATCAGCGGCATCAACAATCGAAAACAACGCACACGACTCGACATCATCAGGATTCCGGTGGTTTGTTGCTGGGCAAAATCAGCGCAAACGTACTGCCTTTGCCCGGCGTGCTGGAAAGCAATTCGACGCTACCACCATGCGCCTGCAAAATTTTTCGGCTGTGCGCCAAGCCCAGGCCGGTGCCGTTGCCCTTGGTGGAAAAATACGGTGTAAATAATTTTTGTTGATGCGCCGGATCCACACCACTGCCTTCATCCGCCACACGGATATACACTTGCGGATCGTTGCTGCGCTGCGCAATGCTCACCGTCACCGTCGAATTGGCAGGTGATGCTTCCAGCGCGTTTTTCAACAAGTTAATCAACGCTTGGCGAATGCGATCACTATCCATTTGCAAATGCGCGACTTGTCCCGTTTTTTGCGTACCGGGTTTCGGCGGAATCAACTGAACGTCTTTCTCGGTGTACGACGGCGCGTAAAATTCGCACACATCGCTCACCAGTTGATACACATCAATCGCTTGCAAATTGAGTTGCACCGGTCGTGAATAGTTGGTCAACTCCGATAAAATCGTTTCCAGGTTGCCGGTGGCCTGACGCACCAACGAAAGGTTTTTCAGCAGCAACGCTTTTTTAGCATCATCGGGAATGTCCAGTTTCGCCAACTGATCTTCGGTGAGTTTGGCATAGAGATCGATCAAACCCAACGGATTACGAATCTCATGCGCAATGACCGATGACAGTTGCCCGATGGCCGCCAGCCGTTCGGTATCGATGTTGCGCTTGTTGAGAATTTTGAGTTGATCCAACGCCACGGTTAATTCGCGATTGCGATTTTCCAGGCCATGCACCAAACCGGTAATCAGCAGATTCAGCTTGTCATCGTAACGCCGATCCACGGGCGTTTCCTTCAGCAGATGATCCAGCTCGGACGAATCGAGATGCGTAATCAACTGCGCTGCAATCGTGCGGCTGTCACCCGGATGGAACGTCCAACCGCCATCATACATCCGAAACGTCTCATGCGTGGCCGCCGACCAGAACAACGTGGCGCACAGGCGATCGGTTAGCACGATTAAAAACCCGGTTTGATCGCCAATCCCCGTTTCGGACGGAAACAGGTCGGGCTGGTTCAGTCGGTACAGCGGCAGGCCATGAATATTTTCCAGCGCGCAGGCAATGCTTTCAAACGCGTCGTCGTTTAAGGTACGGGTCATCACAAAACCCGACATGCGATGATCGCGCACCATCCGCGTGATGCAGCTATAGAGGCTTAAAAAAGTCTCCTTGGAATACAGCCCGGCGGATGAACACAGATGACCGAACAACCCATCCAGTTGCAAGTTTTGGGGCTTGGTATCGTTCACGCTTTCCTCTCTCGCAACGAAATCCCCGATTGGCATTTTTGCCCGGGGATTTCGTCTTGCTTGAGCCTATTATAGCTTATTTACACAGCCGCTTGCAGACCGCCAGCCGGTTCGACCAGACCGTAGCGCAACGCGTACAGTACAGCCTGGGTGCGATCATTCACCTGCAGCTTTTGGAAGATGTTGTTGACGTGGGTTTTCACGGTTGTTTCACTGATGACCAGCTTGTCGGCCACACCTTTGTAGGTGATGCCTTCGGTCAGCAGCTTCAGCGCCTGCTC
>CAZXUP010000278.1:0-1304 GCA_964643815.1 uncultured Vampirovibrionales bacterium | reverse complement strand
ATACGGAAACGTCCAACGCAGCAGATCAGTCGGCAACGCCTGCTTGGTCGGATCGGGGCGACCTGTTTGCGTTACGCGCACCTGGAACTCATCGAAGAACTTGGTCGCCAGGGTTGGCGGCAGGTAGACCTTGCCGTTCAACACTTCCTCAATGGCGGTCATCAGTTGAGAGGTCACCATCGTTTTGAGGATATAGCCCTTGGCGCCGTTCTTCATGGCCCGGAAGATCAGATCGGGATCGTCGTAACCGGTGAGCGCCAGAATTTTGAGGTTGGGGTTGGTTGCGGTGAGTTGCTGGATCGCCGCCACGCCGTCTACTTCCGGCATGTTCATATCCATCAAAATCACATCCACCTTGGCATCACTCAACCGTTTGATGGCGTCATCGCCATTGGTGGCAACGCCCACCACCTGGTAATCGGACTGAAGTTCCAGCAATTGTTTAATGCCGGCACTGTGATTCGCGTTGTCATCCACGATGAAAACCGTGGTTTCTGCTGACTGCACTCTTCTCATGATTCTAATTACTCTCCTAAAGCTCTGCTGACACACCACTAAAATTTGCAAAAATCATCGCGCTTGCGAACTGGTTTCCACGCCTTTCCACTCGTTCCCTACTTCAAGAGCCGGATTGGAGGCGCTAACCAGTTTGATTGTTCCAGCTCGTTTGTTTAATGTAAGCCTCGCCCTAGTATCATAACCCGGTGCTTCCAGCGCGCTCATCATCTGAAGGTTGGATATTGAGCGCCCAAAGATCAGTTTTTTGGAGGAACCGTATCGTCCGATGGGTGGATGCCGATGCCCATCGAAAGCGCTCCCTGTCCTATAATAGGGGTAGTGGATTTGGATGAGTGAACGCGGAGGGCCATCATGGGCCGACAGGTACTGAACACAACCCGGCAAACGGTAGTGGCCGAAGAAGTGAAGCTGGCCGATAACTACTTATCCCGGTTGATGGGGCTGATGGGCAAGGCCGGACTGCCACCGTCTCATGGGTTGTGGATTGTCCCATGCAGCGATATTCACTCCTGCTTTATGCGCTTTGAGTTTGACGCCATTTTTGTGGATAAGGACAACCGGGTGCTTCATCTGGTCGAAAAGATGAAACCCTGGCGGGTGTCCAAGTTTGTGAAGGGAGGGCGCGCCGTGCTGGAGCTTCCGGGCGGCGCCATTGCAGCCAGCGGCACCCAAATCGGCGATCAGCTTGAAGTGAAGGTGGTTTAACAACCTATGCACCCGGAATTACTGTCCTGGCTCACCTGTCCCGCCTGCACCAATACAGACCTGCTTCTGGAAGCGCCTGA
>CAZXUP010000277.1:0-3549 GCA_964643815.1 uncultured Vampirovibrionales bacterium | reverse complement strand
CATACGCCCAGGTGGCGTTCTCCGGCAAGTCCACGCCCAGATCAGCCGCCTTGTCCAGGTAGGATTGGCGCGTCTTGGCGTTGCTGGTTTTCTTCGCCAGCTCGATCAAAACCGCCGCGCTCAGCTTGGCCAGGCTGCTCTTGAACTGGCTGGTAGGCAGCATCCCAATCGCCGTCACCCCGGTCACACGGTCCAGCTTGTCGTAGGTGTACGTGCGTTCGATGTCGTCCGCCTTGTCGTTGATATAACCCACAATCTGGCGGATCTTGTAGTGCCCGTGCTTGCCGTACGACTTCTTGACGATGGGCTTCATCACGCCGTCGCCACGGGTGTAGTTTACAATATTGCCGTTGGCATCATACGCATAGTCATGCTTCTCCAGCACGGTCGTGCCCTTGCTGTGCGTCAGCGAGGTCAAGCGGCTGTTGGCGTCGTATTCATAACTGGTTTCCACGCCATTGGGACGGTTCAGGCCCGTGCGACGACCCAAGGCGTCGTACTCGTAGCTGTACGTCTTCCCGTTTTGCGTCACACCCGTCAGCCGATCCAGGTTATCGTAGGCGTATTGTACCGGTGCATAACCCGTATTGGGACTACTGAACCCGGTTAAACGGGACACAACATCATACGTGTAGCTCAAGCTGCCCGTGGGTGTGCTTTCGCTGATCAGCCGGTCCAGAATGTCGTACGCAAAACTCCATGCGCCGCTACCGTCATTCACTTGCGTCAAACGGCCCGCGTTGTCGTAGGTTCGGGTGTAGATCGTGCCGTCGGCATGCTCGGTTTGAACCAGTTGATCATCCGCGTCATACGTGTACTGCGTCACCTGGCTCTTGCCGTCGGTGGAACTAATGACATTGCCTGAGCCGTCATACACCAGGCTGTTGGTTTCGCCCTTGGCGTTGGTGGTGGACACCAGGCGATTCATCGGATCGTAGCTGGCTGTCGTCGTGTTGCCCCGCGCATCGGTGACGGAAACCACATTGCCATTCTCATCGTAGGCAAAGGTAGTCTTATTACCCAAGGCATCCGTGATGGACGTGACCCGGTTGAGGATATCGTACGCGTACTGCGTGCTGTTACCCTTGGGGTCAGTCACCTTCGTCAGGCGCGAGAGCGTATCGTAGGTGAATTGCGTCTGCTTACCCAACGGGTCGGTCACCTTCACCAAATCGTGACTGCTGTTGTACTGGTATCCCACCATCTGGTTCATGGCATCCTTGGCGCTCAGCACCTGCCCTTGCGCATTGTAGGTAAACACGCTCTCGTTGCCTTCCGGGTCGGTGGCCTTCACCAGGTTGCCCTTGACATCATAGGTAAAGCTGGTCACCCGGTTCAGCGGGTCTTTGATGCTGGCAAGCAGGTTGAAAGTTGGCTCATATGTGAATTCTGTCACCCGGCCAGCCGCATCTGTAATGCGCACCGGCTGGTTGAGAGCATTCAGCTCCGTTACCGTCTGACGGCCCAGAGGATCTGTATTCGTTATTGTGCGCGCTCCGCCACTGGTATCAAAAATTGCGGGCGAATAGGTCACGGTGGCTTCTTTGTTTAGAGGCGTTTTTAAGCCCGTAAACACCCCCTGTTCATTAAAACGATGTTCCCGCGTATGGCCGTTGCCATCCGTTACCAAGCGGCGGCTTTCATCTGGATAAGCGATATCAAAGGTCGAACCATCGCCAACCACCTGGTGTTCCACCCGGCCTTCATCATCATAGGTATTCTGGACAATCTCGGTTCCTCGGGCATCGGTGGCTATCGTAATGCGATGCTCGGCGTCATAGGTAAAGTTCACCGTCTGGCCTGCCGGATCCGTAATCGTTACCAAGCGCCCGTCATTGTCATACTGATAGCTTACGGTTTGTCCTAACAAACCCGTGGCCTGGGCAACATGGCCACTACCATCGTATACCAGATCAATGCCTTGGCTGGTAGAAGGGTTTTCAATGCGTGTAAGCCGGTGCTCAGCATCCCGCGTAATATCAACCGCATTGCCATGACGATCTTCAATGCGTGTTAGATATCCAGCGGTATCAAAGACAAACTTATCACCATTGCGCTTCCGCAATTCCGCACCGGTCATGTGGCCTTGGGCATCCGTTTGAATCGTGATTTTACTGGCCACAAAACCCATTTTGTCCGGCGCAGTAAATTCCAGATTGCCTTGCGGATCCACCAACGTCACTTCGGTCTGATCGCCTGCGGAATAGGTTAGTTCTGTGCCGGAGGCAACCGTCACCACCCCATTGGTGTTGGGAACGGTAATCTGCATGTTGTAAGGCGCGATACCGCTTCCTTTGCCAAATGGCCCGTCTTTATCCGCAAAGGCCGAATAATAAAAGCGGGACACTTGAGGCGCAAGAATACCCGGTACACTTAAATCCACGTTCTTAATGCTATAGCTGCCACTAAACAAGTCTACCGGATCACCCCCGTCATCCGTTGGGGAAGCGGACGTATCCGGTTCTGTATTCGGGCCTTTGCTTCCGGCTTTTTTATTACTGTTTTCTTTTGTTTCTTCAGCAGGTGGCGGCGGTTCTGAACCGCAAATATTGATAGTGGTGCTACCGGCTGGAAAAGCGCCGTTTCCAAGAGGAATATGCGTCAGAGGAATACTGCAAGTTCCTGCCCGAGCCAAATCCACCGTTCTTTCCCCATTGGGACCATTACCCACATGAGTACCAAGAGGCAGACCATTCAAATTGACCGTCGGGTAAATACTACCCCCGGAAATAATATAGGCCGGGTAGAAAAAGAATACGGGAGTCGCATCCGGGTCGACTACCGTGCAGACGGTGACTATTTTATAAGTGTAGGTGAGCAGATTAGGCGTAATCGTGACACGATTGGGATTGGTTGCACTGACAGAAACGTTGGCAGATAAAGGAGAGATAGTTCCGGGAACAACTGTCCCCGTTGGAGGTGCTGGCCCGGTAATTGGTTCGACGTTTAGAGAGGCGCAACTATCCGTCGCCGCGGCAAAGGCTATGCCATTAAATTGCAACAGCAAGGAAGCAACACCAACCAAAATCCAAACTGGAATTAGTTTGACTACTGGATTCATCGTTATTCGAGCCTCACTGTCTGCCGTTTAATTTAATACTTCGGTAAACTGCCCATTTTGGTTGAGCACGAAAATCTTGATACCGCTTTCCAGGTTGTGGGTTCGAGTGCTGTTGGGCAAATTGGTATTGATGTCGACTATCGCACCGACCGCATTGGATGGCAGGGTAATGAAGCCCAGAAGCCATCCACCGTCCGGCAAAACGTCCAGAGGTTGGCAGTTGCCTACGCCAAGGGACGGATACTTTGTACCGGCAGCTTGTTTGCTCTGGCGTTGTTCCAGGACATATCGGTGCAGGTTGGCCGATGTAAAAGCCTCCTTGGGATTGGCGGAGCGCCATTGGCTATAGAAGTTGGTAATATCTCGTCTGGCCTGAGTAATACGCTGCTGGTTTCCAATCGTTTGCGCAAAACTGCTTGAAACAAGCGTGGTAACGCTAAAAGCAATACTTAAAAAGATGGCGACTATCTTTCGGTTCATGCTCACCT
>CAZXUP010000276.1:0-3558 GCA_964643815.1 uncultured Vampirovibrionales bacterium | reverse complement strand
CGCGCAGCCGAAGCCGAAACCGGCGTGACCTTCCATCGCATGGCAAAAACCATTGATTCGGGTGCGATTGTGTTGCAGCAGGCATTTCCGATTGTGGACAACGAAAGCGGCTTGAGCGTTCGGGACAAATGCACCGTGCTGGCTTACCAGATGGTTCGGGAGCTGCTAATCCGGTTGCATACTGCGGTGATTGGCGGGCAACCGTTGGAGGAGGCCGAGCAGGAGCATAGTCTGCAAAGCTACTATCCGCCGCTGAAGGTAGAGGATGGCCTGATCGACTGGAGCGGGAGTGTCGATACTCTGGCCCGCCAGTATCGGGCGTTGTTTCCGTGGATTATTTGCCACAGCTATCTGGAAGGAAAGCGGGTGGTGGCGTTTTACGATTCGTGCTTCATACCCCGATCGTCCGTGCCGGGGCCCGAACTACCCGTTGGCAAGCCTGCCGGGACGATTCTGGCTTTCAGAAAGGGCGTTGTCACCATTGCGCTGTCCGATCCAGACTGGGCGATGTGCGCGAGCATGCTTCAGGTTGCGTTCCGAAAAGGGTATCTTCCTGTCCCGATGAGCCGGATGTTCGGTGGGTGGTGGTTGCGTCCGGGGCGGCGTTTCATGCATCCTTTATAAGTGCATTTCCGGGTTCGATGTTGCCGGTTACAAAACTTTGATGAGCAGGCGTCTTGCTTTTGCTTTTGGGGTATAATAACCGCACGAAACGACAGGGTCGGTTAGAGCTTGTTTAGAGTCGGTGATGGAAACCCCTGTCGAGTCTGGGCAGTTCCACCCATTCTCCCCCGTGGAAGTCAACAGGAAAGGCAGATACCTTGAGTTCGCAGCAGCAGATTTTTGGTGACGGCAAGATTGTTCCGATCAGTATTCGGGATGAAATGCGCCGTTCTTATATTGATTACGCGATGAGCGTCATTGTCGGTCGGGCGCTGCCCGATGTGCGCGATGGCTTGAAGCCGGTGCACCGCCGTATTTTGTACGCCATGCACGAAATGGGCCTCAGCCCTGAAAAATCGTTTAAAAAGTGCGCCAAGGTGGTTGGGGAAGTGCTGGGTAAATATCACCCGCATGGTGATACAGCCGTCTACGATGCCCTGGTGCGTCTGGCGCAAGATTTTTCAAGCCGCTACCCGCTGGTGAACGGTCACGGCAACTTCGGTAGCATCGAGGGTGACAATGCGGCCGCAATGCGGTACACCGAGTGTAAGCTGACCCATATTGCCACCAGCATGCTCGAAGATATCGAGCTGGACACGGTAGACTTTACGCCCAACTACGATGGTTCGGAAGAAGAACCGTCGGTGCTGCCCTGTCGCTTGCCGATGCTGTTGCTCAACGGCTCCAGCGGTATTGCCGTGGGGATGGCGACCAACATTCCGCCCTTTAACCTGGGCGAAGTGGTGGATGGGGTGATTGCCCTGATTGATCAGCCGCACCTGACGCCGAATGACATGCTGCAATATATCAAAGGGCCTGATTTCCCGACGGGTGCGCATATTATCGGCTATTCCGGCATTAAAGACGCTTTCAACACGGGCCGTGGCAGCGTCACCATGCGAGCGGTCTGCACGATTGAGCAGATCCCCGGCAGCGCGGGCCGTCAGGAGCGCACCGCAATTGTGGTCACCGAAGCGCCCTATCAAATCAACATCAGCAACCTGATTGAAAAAATGGCTGACTTGGTGCGTGACAAGAAGCTGGAAGGCATCAGCGACCTTCGCAACGAATCCGACCGTGATGGCATGCGCCTGGTCATCGAACTGAAGCGCGACGCCAAACCGGATGTGGTGCTGCGCAACTTGTACAAGCACACGCAACTGCAAACCACGTTTGGGATGAACATGCTGGCCCTGGTCAAAAACCAGCCCCGCCTGCTCAATATCGTCGATATCCTGAGCGAGTTTATCGAGCACCGGGTGGAAGTCATTGTTCGCCGTACCGGTTTCCTGCTGGGCAAGGCTCAGGCGCGGGCGCACATTCTGGCCGGTTTGATGATTGCCATTGGTGATATGGATAACATCATCAAGCTGATTCGGGCGGCGGATTCGGCGGATGTGGCGCGTGAACAGTTGACCAGCAAATACAGCCTCGATCTCGATCAGGCCAATGCGATTCTGGAAATGCAACTGCGTCGCTTAACCGGCTTGGAGCGCGAGAAAATCAATGCGGAGCATGCCGAGTTGATGGCGAAAATCGACGAGTACAACAGTATTTTGGCTAGCCGCGCCAAGGTGTTGGGCATCATCAAGGATGAGCTGCAAGAAGTCAAGGAAAAGCACGGTGATGCGCGCAAAACGCAGATTATGCCGGGCGAAAACGATGACTTCAGCATTGAGGATCTGACGCCGAACGATGCGATGGCCGTTTTTATCACCAAGCAGGGCTATATCAAGCGCATTGCGCTCGATACATTCCAGCGGCAAAGTCGCGCCACCCGTGGCAAAGGGGCCATTAAAACCCGCGATGAGGATGATGTGACCCACTTCTTTATGGCGGGCATGCACAACAATGTGTTGTTCTTTACCAGTAAGGGACGGGCGTACAGCCTCAAGGTCTATGATCTGCCCGAGGGCGGACGGACCGCCAAGGGCTTGGCCGTCATTAACCTGCTGGCGCTGGAACAGGATGAGACTGTGACTGCGGTGGTGCCGGTAAAAGACTTTGATGAGACCAAATTCTTGCTGATGCTGACCAAGAAGGGTTGGATCAAGAAAATCCAGCTCGACAACTTCGAGAGCATCCGGCGTTCGGGCATCATTGCGATTGGCCTGGAAGACAGCGATTACCTGGGCTGGGTGTTGTCGGCCACCGAGGCTGACGATATGCTGATCGGCACATCCTTGGGGATGGCGATTCGCTTCCCGGTGCAGGATCTGCGTCCGTTGGGCCGTCCGGCGCGCGGTGTGACCGCGATGAAGATGCGGGCAGGCGATCATATCGTGGATTTCAGTATCCTGCCGTCGGTGAACAATACAGCCGATGTCATGATCATTACCAACGATGGTTTCGGCAAGCGGACGCCGGTTTCCGAGTTCCGCGCGCAAAACCGGGGCGGTATCGGTCTGATTTCCACCAAGTTCAAAAATGCACAAAGCCGCGTCACCAACACGGCCATCGTCTCTGAAAAAGACGAGCTGATGCTGGTGAGCGCCAACGGGGTTGTGGTTCGGTTGCAGGCGTCGGATATCTCCCGCCAGAGCCGGATGGCGACCGGGGTGCGTCTCCAGAACCTGGACGAGCACGATTATGTGGCCTCGGTCACCAAGATCGTTCCGGTCGAGGAAGTCGAAGGCGAGGTCCTGGGCGACTCGACGGCAACCCAGCAGGGTACGCTGGAAACCTAACAGCCGCTTTGTCAGACATCATCAAAGCCCCGGTCAGTGATTGTGCCGGGGCTTTGTGTTGTTGCTGGTTGTTGTACTATGATGACGGTTACCTGAGTCACAATTCTTGTGGAAATGATACCTGTGTCCGCTCATTTCGCCAAACCCGAACTGTTACTACCTGCCGGAAGCCCTGAAAAGCTTCGGTATGCCGTAGGCTACGGCATAC